>JAPULJ010000352.1 GCA_027295145.1 Alphaproteobacteria bacterium
GCGACAGCGGGAATCGGACATACATCATCACCGCCAGGCGGATGATCACGGGTGAAGTCTTGAAATAACGGAACGGATTTCTCATCCACGGAGGCTACGGAGCGCGCCTCACAAGCTCAAGTTGGTTTCCCCTGACAACGCCTCCGGCCCTGCAAAGGCTGCTGGCGGATATCGACAAAGGCACAGTCGACTTGATCGTCGTCTACAAGGTTGATCGACTGACACGCTCCCTCATGGACTTTGCCAGGATCGTCGAGGCTCTGGAGGCCAAGTCCATCTCATTTGTCTCCGTCACTCAGCAGTTCAACACGGCCAGTTCGATGGGGCGACTGACCCTCAATGTACTCCTCTCTTTTGCCCAGTTCGAACGCGAGGTAACAGCGGAACGGATCCGCGACAAGATCGCCGCTTCGAAGAAGAAGGGAATGTGGATGGGCGGATTACCACCGCTGGGTTACGACGTGAAGGACAAGAAACTCATCGTCAATGGCGCCGAGGCAAAGATCGTGCGGGTCCTGTTCGATCTGTATCTTGAGCTCGGCACAGTGCGTAGCTTGAAAACGGAAGCCGACCGGCGGGGGTTGCTGACCAAGAAGCGGTTTGCCCGAGACCGCATCACCGGTGGACAACCTTTTACCCGCGGGCACCTTTATCAACTTCTCCACAATCCGATCTATGTTGGCGAGATTGCCCACAAAGGCAAAACCTATCCGGGGCAGCACGATGGCATTGTCGGCCGAGACATATGGGAGGCGGTTCAGGTAAAGCTGGATTCCAATGCGGTAGATAGACACAAACCAGCCAACGATCACCACCGCAGTTTGTTGACGGGATTGATCTTCGACGATACCGGGGATCGGCTCTGTCCTCATTACGCCGATAAGAAGGGGCGCCGGTATTGCTACTACGTCTCCAGACGCCGAGCGACCGATGGGCATAATCGCGACGATGGATGGCGCGTTCCCAGTGACAAACTGGAAAATGTCGTGGTGGCTGGTATCTGCGAGTTTTTTATTGATGAGCGGAGATTGATTGACGCAATTGGCTTTGGTACCGGAACACCCACGGAGATCAGACAGGCACTTAAGGGGGCTGCGGAATTTGCAGCGCGGATCGGGGACCAATATCTCCTTCGGCCCCACCCCGATCTGCGAGAGTTGATCCGAAGAGTGACTCTAAGTGTGGATCACTTACAAATCGCTATCTCGCGCCGCTTTCTAACCGTTCAGATTGGAAAGGAGGACAATGCCGCCGATGATGATGACACCGATATCCTGATTGATATTCCCATCAACATTCGCAGGCGCGGTGTCGAGAGCAAGATCATTTTGCTGGCTTCCGCCAGTCCCATTGAACAGGATGATAAATTGATCTTCCTCGTCGCACGCACCCGCCAATGGTTCAACAGAATCGCCAAGGGCGAGGCGACGTCTGTCCGGGAAATCGCTCGAGATGAGGGCATGGACGTGGGCGACGTTAGCCGTTTTCTGCCGTTGGCTTTTCTGGCGCCCGACATTGTCAAAGCGATCCTTGCCGGCCGGCAACCGACCGAATTGACCGCGGAAAAATTGAAGCGTCTTCGTTTCCTGCCCTTAGCCTGGGAAGATCAGCGGCAATTGTTGGGATTCGCCGGATAAAACCACTCCTTTGCGGGCATGGTTTGGTGACAGGAATCGCCAAACAGAGACGATTGCGCATTCCTGCCCCATTGGGCTCAAGAGATCGTCTCCTAACAGAGAAATTATCGCAGACAAGGCCAGAAAGGCCCGGAACCTGGGGCTTTTCAGAGTCTATGGTTTGGTGGCCAGGAATATACAGGGTGCGTGGTGGGCCCGGCAGGACTCGAACCTGCAACCAAACCGTTATGAGCGGTTCGCTCTAACCAATTGAGCTACGGGCCCCTCAGCGAAAGTTCCGCAAAATCGGCCCTACCGAGGCCGCCGTCAAGCCACAATCGGGATTGGCGCTGGGGACCGACGTACGCCTTGGAATGGCGCCGCTGGTTGCAGCGCTGCCTGTCCTTGATTCAGTAAGATTGGGCGTCGGGCACCATGGGGATAAACAGGTTTGGAAATTCGCTCGTACCTCCATCAGTCGGCGGGGAGGACCGATAAACACGCGCCGATTCGGTTTTGAGAACGGATTGCATTTATTCGGCCTTAATGTTTGACGTGGTATTTTTGCAAGTTAATTGAAATAGAAATTCATGTAGCTATTAAGGCAAATTGAAACGCGAAATCCAAATTTGCATTCTTTAGCAGTAATTGAGGTAATCAATGCGGTGCGTTGTATTGCGCGAATTTCGCTGTCGCAAATTCCCGGCCTGCCTGTTGGTCGGCGTGGGGCTGTGCGTCGGATATTGGTATGTCTGCAGCAGTACCTGTCTGAGCAGCCCGCACTTTCCCACGGTACTCAAGGACATCGCCACGTTGTTGACGCTGATGGTAGGGGTTATGCCGCTGGTCCGCTACCTAAGCGTGAAGGACAACACGATCCTCTTTATAGGCATCGGCTTCGACGCGAAGCAAGGCAGCCGGATCTTCGAGATGTTCCAGCGGCTGCACAATCGAGCTATATACGCCGGAACGGATGTCGGCCTTGCTATGTTCCGCCACATAGTCCAGTGCAACTGGGGTATGATCGAAGCTGAGGGCCGGCCGGGCGAGGGCGCGACCTTCCGAGAACGTCTACCCCCACTTCTAAGACCTGTGGAGAGCGTCGATGAAGCCGCTTGACCACAAACAGCGCAACGCCCTCACCATCCTCATGGCCGACGTCGATCCCGACGATCGCCAATTGACCAAGGAGGCGCTCAGAGAAGTCTGCCTCAAGGACCACTTCGCCGAAGTGTGCGACTGCGAGGAATTGCTCAGCTACCTGCGCCGCGAGGGCAAGTACGCCGAACTCGCCGGGCAACGGCTGCCCCGCATCATTCTGCTCGACCTCAACATGCAGAAAATGGGCGGCCTCGAAGTGCTCAATGAACTCAAGTCGGATCCTGATTTGCGCCGCATTCCGATCGTCGTACTGACCACTTCCAAGGCCGAGGAGGACATCATGCGCACCTACGATCTGGGGGCCAATTCATTCATCACCAAACCGGTGACCTTCGATGCGCTGATTAAAGTGATGAAGAGCCTCACCCAGTACTGGTTCGAGATCGTTGAACTCCCCGAATAATATGCTTGACGAACCTAACATATTGGAACCGGTTCGCGTGCTCCTGGTGGAGGACGACGAGGACGATTTCATCCTCACCCGCGAAATGCTGTCCGACGCTGGTCCGGATATGTTCGAGCTCGAATGGGTCAATAGTTTCGAGGCCGGCGCCGAAGCACTGAAGGCCAATCGACACGATATCTGCCTAGTCGACTATAGACTGGGCCTGGCCGACGGGTTCGATTTGTTGCGCCTGGCCGAAGAGATCAACTGTACAATTCCGATCGTCTTACTGACCGGGCAAGGAAAGGACGAATCTGACCAGCAGGCGTTGCGCCTGGGCGCCGCCGACTATCTCGTCAAGGGGGAGATCCAGGCCCCGCTCCTGGTCCGCTCGATACGCTACGCCATCGAGCATGGACGCAACCAGCAACGCCTCCTCGACATGGCGCAGATCGACAATCTTACCGGCCTGGCCAACCGGGCGATGTTCATGGAATTGTTGAAACGGGCGATCGTCCGCGAAGACCGTAACAAGGCCGGGTTGGCGCTCTATTTCATTGATCTCGATCGTTTCAAGCGGATTAACGACACTCTCGGTCACAAAGTCGGAGACATGATCCTGCAGGAGATCGCGGACCGATTACGAAAGTGTATGCGCGAGTCCGACACGGTCGCGCGGATTGGTGGCGATGAGTTTACCGTTATCGCGGAAAGAACCGGCGAAACTAGGTTTGCGGCTATGAGGAACGCGGCGTTGATCGCGGAGAAGATCCTCAATGCGCTCAAACCACCTCACCTGCTCGACGGCAAGGAGTTCGTGTTAACTGCTAGCGTCGGTATCGCCATGTATCCAGAGGCGGCGACGGAACCTGAGACCCTGATCAAGAACGCCGACATGGCGATGTACCGGGCCAAAGACAAGGGCCGCAACGACTACCAGTTCCACACCGACGAGATCACCAACCAGGCGGTCCGGCGGATGACACTGGAAGGCAAGCTCCGTCGGGCCATCCAACAAGATGAGTTCGTGCTCTACTACCAGCCGCAGATGAATTTGGGCAGCGGTGAAATTTACGGAGTCGAGGCACTCATTCGCTGGCGCGACGCCGAGCTTGGACTGATGCCGCCGGGCGAGTTTATCGGTCTTGCCGAGGAAACCGGGTTGATCGTTCCGATCGGTGAGTGGGTGTTCGAAAATGCGTGCGCGCAGGCCCGCCGATGGCACATCACCGGGCCGAAGGTATATGTTCCATTTTTACATTAGATAAATCAAATGCTTATCGAGAAATCGCCAAGCCTTTCATTTGCTTGGGTTACAAATGGGTTACATAGAGGTCGAATTTTGATCGTAATCTCATGATTTGATCAAGCGGGCCCCTTCCTCACCCGGCACTCATCGAAGACCCCCCCCCCCCAATATAATACGACAACCAAGACTCCCCAACCCACACAGTTTAAGTTAGGCGATTTCATATTTATCGTATGGGGCCCCTCCTCAGGCGAAAAAATTTTTCAAATTAAATTCGGGATTTCAAACTTGGCGAAAAATAATATAAAAAATTTTGGGGCCGCTCTCCGGACGGGGGGAATATTCGTTCTGCTTCGCGATGATGTGAGTAGAAGGCGATAGCCGCGGCAAGCGTCGTAATCACCCACTCAGACGCCGCTCAACCGGTCCGCCAGAGGCGTGGTGGGAAAGATGATGCCTCACGTTGGCAGATGTGAGTTCGCTCTAGCGGAC
>JAPULJ010000353.1 GCA_027295145.1 Alphaproteobacteria bacterium
CGAATCGCTCAATTCCAATTGCCAGCAGTTATTGTTTGCGAACGATGACAATTGCAATTGACAATTGCCTGATGTCTGCCAAGCCCGTTTTTTCTTGTGTCGCTTTTTGTCTATTGAAAAAAATAATTTATTGTATACAAAAATTTCTGTCAATGAACAAATCGATTTGTAAGATGGGCGCAATTTCCTTGGACACAGATTTGGGGATACAGATTCCCGACGCCCCCCTGCGCCCCTTGAGAGTTCGCCGGCGCGCCCGGGCTCCAGTTTTTTCGTCGTGGGATCGTCAAGAATATTAATAAGATTGGATGACAGAATGAACGCACTCTCCGCTAAAGAGAAGTCGCTAAGTAGCGTTGAACGACTCTATGAAGCGACCAAGGAGATGGCTATCTCCTACCAAATCAAACCTGGCGCCCGAATCAATGAGGTCAAATTGGCAGACCTCTTGGGCGGCAGTCGCACACCGTTGCGCGAAGCTTTAAACAGATTGGTTGCGGAAGGGTTTCTGACCTTTCGCCGCCGACAAGGTTTTTATTGCAGGGAATTTCAACCGAGAGACATCCACGAACTTTATCAATTTCGTTCCGTGATCGAATGCGCCGCGGCCCGTTTAGCCTGTGAGCACGCCTCGGAAGAGGAGCTCGATCGGTCAAGTAAATTCCTCGATGAAACCGGACTGGGACATAGCGAGAAGCAAGTGGAGAAGTTGGTCCTCCTCGATGAGCATTTTCATGAATCTATCATGTCCATGACTCGCAACGCCGAGATGATAAGAGTTTTGAAAAACGTCAATGACCGAATCAAGTTTTTCCGGTGGATCGACATGGAATCGCGGCGCGATTCAACCCAGATCGAGCATCGTCAAATTCTTGATGCCATTCGTCAGCGCGACCCCGATCTGGCGGCAGAACGCATTGGCGCGCATATCGTTCGTCGAATGGATCAGATTACCACAGCGTGTAAGGAAGGTTATTCGCGCATTTATTTGGTTACTTAACTTACGGGGGCGAGGATGAAACAGAGTTCCGCGGTTGCCGGAGGTAAGACTGTTTACGGTGCTTCCGTTGGCATCCTGATGCTGGATACCCGGTTTCCGCGCATACCGGGCGACATGGGCAATGCAGGAACCTGGCCGTTTCCCGTTCTCTACAAGGTGGTCCGGGGCGCGTCCCCCGATCACGTCGTCCGCCGCGGCGCCGTGGGGTTGGCCGAGCGCTTCATCGACGCCGCCCGCGAACTTGTCGCTGACGGCGCCGATGGGATCACCACGAACTGCGGTTTCCTGGCCCTGTTTCAAGACCGACTGGCGGAGGCCGTCGATGTCCCCGTCGCCTCCTCGTCGCTTCTTCAAGTGCCCATGGTGCAAGGTCTTTTACCGCCGGGCCGGCGGGTCGGCGTGCTAACCATCTCCAAAGCCGCCTTGAAGCCCGAACACCTCGAGGCTTCCGGCGTACCGCTGGATATTCCGATTGTCGGAACGGATGAAGGTCGGGAATTCAGTCGCGCAATATTGGATGACGAGCCAACAATAGACGTCGATTTAGCGCGCGCCGATTTGGTCGACGCCGGAAATCGACTTGTCGAGGATTTTCCGGAAACCGGCGCCATCGTCCTTGAATGCACGAATATGGTGCCATTTGCCGCGGATTTGCGGCAGACGCTCGGCCTGCCCGTTTACAGCATCTATAGCTTCGTGACTTGGTTCCAAGCCGGTCTGATGCCACGGGTCTTCGACCCGCGATTGATAGACCAAAGGATGGCATTGCCACACTAGGTCACCGACTCATAAGATCGGAGCCATATTCGCAGTGACGCGAGTTTAATGGAAGCGAGCTAGTTGTCGTCTCGCTTGTCATAGCGCGTGGCGACGGCGCGGAAATGTTTGAACGCCGATGATGCCTGCGCCGACGATTAGGATGTGCTGACGATCATTCATGCGCCTGCGCCGTTCACGATTTCCCCGTTGACGAATGAACCGATATACCCCAGACGACCCTTCAAACTGGACCCGGCTGTAGGCGAAAGTTCCTGGTGCGGCCAAACTTCGGTGCGGTCGGAATGAATATAGTGATTTCTTGGAAAATGTCGGCTGATATAGTGGCGCAAACGGTGTCCTTAGATCCGTGATCGGGAGAGCAACTCGTGCATAAATCCATGATGATCGTCATCGCGCTCGACGCTTCCCGACCATCTGCAGCTCGAGGACGTGACGCTCGATGTGGCGAGCGATGAGTGCCCCGGCTGCGGCGGCCGGCTTCACCCGATCGGCGACATAGGCCCAGCCTTTCTCCTTCAGGGCCTCCCAGTCGAGACTGGCGCCACAGGCCCTTAGCGCGTCGTCGATCATGGTCTGGTCATCCTCATAGAGCGGCGAGTCCTCGAAGCCCATGGCCCGGGCCAGGCGCCGGAAAATCTCCTGGTTCGGCAGGGAGTCACCCAGCGGTTCCTGGCATTTCACCTGGGGCCCGATCATCAGCTCGAAATAAGAGGACGAGAGGTCGTCGAACTCCAGGAAACTTGCCGCGGGAAGAATCATATCGGCGTAATCGGCCGTATCGGTTTGAAAGCAGTCGATCACCACGGTGAAAAGATCCTCGCGCGCCAGGCCCTGCCGCATCAGGGCCTGCTCCGGATTGGAGGCGACGGGGTTGCAGTTCCACACAAGATAGGCTCGGATCGCATCGTGCGACTGCAGAAGAGCTGGAATATCCATCTGGCTGACCGGCGCCGGACCGCTTGCGGGCCTGGGTGCCTCATAGTCCCGGGCTTGGCCCCGCCGGGCCCCGATCGCATAGGTGCTGTTCAGGTAATAGAAGCCGGCGCCGGGTTTGCCGATATTCCCGGTCAGGGCCGGCAGCATGGCACAGGCCCGGAAGATGTTCCCGCCCAGGAGTTGGCGCTGCAAGCCCTGACCCAGCCAGATCATCGACGGCCCCGCGCCATAGAAGCAGGCGGCCTCCTCGATCAGCGACGGCGCCAGCCCCGTCGCGGCCGCGCCCCAATCCAACGTGCTGGCCGCGATC
>JAPULJ010000354.1 GCA_027295145.1 Alphaproteobacteria bacterium
CCCCGTGCCTCGACAACGGTGGTCACCGGTGCGAACTGGCCCTTGGGGTCTTGCAAATTGTGGGTAATCCTGCCGTCCGTGCCGAGGCCGAGGCCGAGAACGAAGGCGTAGCGCTTCGGTCCGGGATGTAGGAACTTCGGCAAACGCCAGATCATCTTGCACAAATAAGGGCGGGGAGCCAAATTATCGGCCACCGGGTTGCGCGTCGTGAACATGGCCAGCCAGAATGTGTTGCGACCGTTCGAGGAGATGCCGTCGGGCAAGCTAGGCAGGTTGTCGATAAAATTATCTGATTTGCATTTGCTTGGCCCGGTTAGGCAATAGACTCGCACGCGGTAGGAGGCGGTTTCGACGACGAGGACGTAGGACTGGTCGGGCGCGAGCGCGACTCCGTCGGCGTACTGCAATCCCCGCAGCAGCACCCTCGCGCGTTTTGTTTTCGGATCGTAACGCAGCAAGCGCCCGGTTCCGCGATGCTCGAATATATCGGCGATGGCATCCCTGGCGCCGAAGCGGGTCGAGGAATCACTGAAATAGATTGACCCGTCCCTGGCGATGTCGAGGTCGTTGGTGAACCTGTACGCCTTCCCCTCGGCGCTGGATGATAGCACGATCAGTCTTCCGTCCGGTGTCAGCTCGAGCAGGCCCCTGACCGCATCGGCGACGTAAAGATTCTCGCCGGCGCCGAATTTCATGCCTAGCGGGCGACCGTTTGTCCGCGCGAATAATTCATGTGTCTTGCCGTCCGGCGAGAACCGAACGATGCGTCCGTCGAGGTATCCAGCATAGATGCGGCCCTGGGTGTCGACCGCAACCCCTTCGGGTCCGATGCCGACCCCCTCGCCGATGCGAGTTACGCGCGCTAGCTTCTCATTAGGGGCATAAATCCCCGTCATCGCTGGGGCTTTCTGCGGCGCCCAGGCGACCGGATCGATCCCAGCTGGCCAAAATCCGAGGTAGAGGAGGCTCACGATGAAGACGACCGCCAGAACCCGCAAGCTGCGTCTGAGATATCCTGCCATCAGTGCCGTGCCATCGACTATCCCGCCGCCGCTTTTGCCGCCTCGCGCTTGGCCCTCTCCTCGGCGACCAACTCCTTTTTAGACAGCTTGCCGACTGGGGTCTTGGGCAGCTCGTCACGGAACTCGGTTTCGACTGGCAGCTCGTACTTGGCTAGCCGCTCGCCGAGGAAGGCGATCAGCGCCTCGTGGCTGAGCTCGCTTCCCGCGCGCAGTTTGATGAAAGCCTTGGCTGCCTCGCCCTTGTATTCGTCGGGCACGCCGATGACCGTGACTTCCTCGACGCTTTTGTGCTGGTAGATCGCATCCTCGACATGGCGCGGATAGACATTGTAGCCCGAAGAAATGATCAGGTCCTTCATCCGGTCAACGATAAACAGATAACCGTCCTCATCAAGGTAGCCGGTGTCGCCGGTATGCAGCCAGCCGCCGCGAAGGGCACCCTTAGTCTCATCCGGCTGGTTCCAGTAGCCGAGCATCAGTTGCGGGCCCTTGATGCAGATTTCGCCGATCTCGCCGATTTTCATCTTCTTCCTGGCATTCTCGATATCGCGGATTTCGATTGTCGTTCCAGGCAGCGGCACGCCGCAACTGCCGGTACGATATTCGTTGGCGCGGACCTGACCGGTCGCCGCCGGTGAGGTTTCGGTCAACCCGTATCCCTCGTAGATCTTGATCCCGGTGACCGCCTCGAACTTCTCCTGCACTTCCGTCGGCAGCGGTGCTCCACCCGAAGCGCAGTAGCTCAGCGACGAAAAATCGGTCGTTGGCGCTTTGGGATGGCTTGCTATCGCCGTGAACAATGTCGGCACGCCGGGCAAGATTGTCGCTTTCTTGCGGGCGATGTCGCGCAGAAGGAGTTCTATATCCGGGCGCGGGTAGAGAAGAATTTCTGAGCGCTGGCGGATCGCGCCGAGAAGAACCACCGAGAGCCCGAAGATATGGAACAGTGGCAGGACCAGCATAACCTTACGCTGCAGCCCCGAGGCGTCTTCGAATTGATGGCCCCAGGCTTCGTACATGGCGTCGGCGGCGGTAATTGCGGCGTGGCTCAGCATTGCCCCCTTGGGCGTCCCAGTAGTGCCGCCGGTATATTGCAGTAGCGCCACGGTGCTCAGCGGATCGATTTTGACCGTCCGGTACTTGCCATCGTTGGCCACCAAATCTTCGAAGCGCATATGCTGCTCGTCGAGCGGGAACTTTGCGATCTCCTTGCGCTTTGCCAGGGCGAAGAGCCGGTTCTTGGGGAACGGCAGCACATCCTGCATGCGGCACACAATGACTTTCCTCAGCCCTGTTTCGGCGAGCAGCGCCGGGATACGGTTGTAGAGCAGCTTGAGGTCCATCGTGATGATGATCTCTGTGCCCGAATCCTCGATCAGGTAGGCCAGTTCACGCGGCGCCAACAGCGGGCTCAGATTGACCGCCGTCGCGCCAGTCTTCAGCGTGCCCATCAGGGAAGGGATATATTGCGGCACGTTGGGCATGAATAGCCCAACACGAGTATCGGGGCCTATTCCCAACGCCTGCAGACCTTTCGCCGTGCGGTCGCTCAGATCTCGCAGCTCGTTGAATGAAAAGCGCCGGCCGAGAAAATCGATCAGTGTGCGCTCGCCGGCCGTCGCTGCCGCCTCGTCGAGCAGATCGGGGATCGCCTTTGGTGCGAATTTCAAGTCCCAGTCGACACCCTCGGGGTAGACTCCCTGCCAGCTGTGGTTCGTCAATTTTTTGCCTCCCATTTGGCTCGCCGGCTCATGCCGGTCTGATTGGCCGACAGACTATCAGATCAGGGGGGAGGCGGACGTCAAAGTCACGGCCAACGAGGGAATGACGAGCAGGGGAAACGGTCAACGGCCATCCTGCTCCGACCGTATCCATATCATCCCGGTCCGTTCCGGCCAGCTCAGCGCAGGCTGGAGAGATTAACGATCAGAGCATCGTTCTTCCGGCGGATGGCGGAGGCCACTTTGTAAGCGGTATCACGTTCGGTGCTGGGCATTTCCATGCAGGCATCGACCGCCCGGTGCTGGCCTTCGAGGAGCGCCTTGATGACCGCTTCCTCGACGATCGTGGCGACTTCCTCCGCCTGCTTCGGCTTGAGCGGGCTGTCGAGTAACTTGTTGATGCCCTTGGTCGCTTCCTGAGCAATTATTTGCAGTTTTCGCATGAAATCCCTTGCCTTCCCTTATGTGACGTCTGTCGGTTCAACCAGCCCGATTTGTCGGCGTTTCGGCCCAACTAGACCCGAAATTCCCTGTCCAGGCAACCGTCGTGCGCCTCAGATTTCTTTAAACACCTGTAGAGCGGCGCTGGAAATTTGAGTCAGATCGGTGAGGAGATCGTACAGGTTGCCGCTGACGGCGGCGATGCCGAATATAGCAAGTATCGATATGACAGTGGCAATCTGCGCGTATCCGATTACGGTCACGCCTCGGCTATCCCTCAAGAAACGCATGGTTGGTTTCATCGGACGGCTCCGGTGGGTGAATTCCACCCCCGAGGCTAGGGATCAAAACATTAACCCAAGGTAACCATTCCCCGGCAATTGACGAAACCTCCCCTAAAGCCTTCGTTGTTGATGGGGCGAAATTGGGCGCGGGGTTTCACTTTTCCCTCCTCCGCCTCGCGAGGGACCCGAGGCGGAGGAGGGCGGGGCCACTGGTGACCCCGGTGTGCCGGCCCGAGGCTAGTTGCTTATGCTCTTCGGGCTACCTTGTTTGAAGCAATTTACTTTCAGGAACGACGGCCGGCCCTTTTTTTGGCCCTTGATCTCGATCCAGAATTTCTCGTAGGTCGATTTATTGACCATGAAGCCGTGGTCCCAACGGCCCTCATATTTGCCATTGCTGTTCTTGAACTGGATCAACAGCGTGCGCGTCCATTTGCGGCCCCGGTTCGAGTGCAGAACATATGTCACCTTGGTCGGCTTGGTGGTCCAGACGCGAACCGAAGCGAACACCTTGCGCGGGCAATGCTTTCCGAACTTGGTGAGCTTTACCCCGGCACCCTTGATGAGACGCGGCTTTGGTGCACTCGCCGAGCGCGGTGCAGCCGTGCCGCCATCGCAGTAGATGCTGATCCGGATGCTGCGGGTTTCGGTCTTGTAGGAGAATTTGACCTTCGTAAACAGCCCGCCGCGCGCCATGCCGACACCGATCTTGACGGGCATGATGCTATCTTTTCTAAACTGGCCGACACCGCCCGGCATCTGTTGTTTGCAGAAATCGACGACTTTTCGTCCGAAATTCCCTAGATATCGCTGCTTCATTGAATGGTGGCTGTGGTTGGCCTTAATTCGGCGGGTGTTGGTGCTGTTGGATTTAGCCCTCCAGCGATTTACATCGAAGCCACCATCAGCCGGCGCGGTGACATAGATATTGTTTACCGCCGTGCCCACATTGGCGCGGGCGTAGACCCGCAGATCGAAATGGATATTCTTGTCAGATAGTATCCGCCATTTGCCATCGTAGAATTTGACATGCACCATGGGCGGGGCCTTGCGATGGGCGTCCGATAGACCCACCGTTACTTTCTTCAGTTTAAATTTTGCCGCGGCGGCGCCGGTCGGCATCGCGGTGGCCGCGAGTGCAACGACGGCGAGCGATAGGCAGATGGATTTCATGTCATCCTCCGGGTCCAGACGATTGCTCCGATGGTGTGATCGATATCACTCGGTCCGCGAACGGGCTGTGACGGCCGTCACAATCATTGTGATTAATTTGCCGTTGATCCCGATTGCGCGCGATGGCGCCATCGCCTGCCTCGACGAAATCGCGGTTCTAGGGAAACCCATTGGGGTTTGTTCCTAGAACGACGCCCAGTCCGGCTTTTGCGGCGTCAGGCGCGCCTCGCCGGCGGTGAGGGGGTTGTTTTCCCGTTCGATTGCATCGAGGCGGAGGAGGGCGAGGCCGCGCTTACCACGGCCCGAGCGCATCTCGCCGGCTTCGCGACCGTCCTGCTCGATGATGGTTCCCGGTTCGGGTAGCGCGCCTTCTATGGAAACCGGCACCAGCCGTTTCTTGACCAGTCCCCGATAGCGCGTGCGCGCGGTGAGCTCCTGGCCGAGGAAGCAGCCCTTGTCCCAATCGACCCCGGCCAGCTCCTCGAAGCCGCTTTCCAAAAGAGTCGACTTGCCGACGATCAGATCGCGGCTGCCGTCGGGCAGTCCAAGTGATAAGCGCATATCGTCGTAATCCTCTGGTTTGGCCGCTGCGAGCCCGACATTTTCGAGC
>JAPULJ010000355.1 GCA_027295145.1 Alphaproteobacteria bacterium
TTGACTCATAGAGACGGTTTCCCGAGGTATTAGGCCGGGCGCCGCCGCGCCCTGCGCTCCTGGCCGAATACCTCGGGAAACCGTCTCTATGAGTCAATATCAAGGACCTTTGGTATGACCCCAAGGCGACTTACGGGCGACGAGGTTTGCGGGTATCGGGCAACAGAAATTCAGTGATTCCCGCACTCTCTCAACCCACCCTACCAGTTGCGCCTGGATACCTGTAGAATTCGGTCAGGAATTCACTCGCTCCCGCGGATTTGGGGGAAGGACATGGAGCGGAGGCTCGCAGCCATACTGGTCGCCGATGTGGTTGGCTACAGCCAGCTCATGGGGGAAGACGAGGTGGGCACCCTGGCTGCGCTCAATACCCACCGCAAGGAGCTAATCGATCCCGAGATCGCAAGGCACACCGGCCGCATCGTCAAACTCATGGGCGACGGTGCATTGGTGGAGTTCGCCAGCGTGATCGATGCCGTTCAATGCGCGATCACCATTCAGCACGGCATGAGAGAGCGAAACGCCGACGTGCCGGAAAACCGGCGCATCGAGTTCCGTATCGGGATCAATGTCGGCGACGTGATCGTCGAGAACGAGGACATCTACGGTGACGGCGTAAATATCGCGGCCCGGCTCGAGACACTCGCCGGGCCCGGCGATATTCTTATTTCGCGCTCCGCACGAGATCAGATCCGAGACAAACTCGATGTCTCGTTGGAGGACCTCGGGGAGCACGAGGTCAAGAATATCGCTCGTCCGATCCGTGTGTTCCGGGTGCTACAGATCTTGGATGACGGGTCCAGCCTCCCTCTTAAAGTTAGACAGAGCATTTTTCGGAGGCGCTTCGCGCTGATCATGACCTCAACCGCGTTCTTAGCGGTCGCGAGCGCTGTGGCATGGCTCGGTCTATGGGTGCCGGAACCCGTTTTCGAAGCTTCTCCATTGTCCGCGAAATCATCGATCGCCGTACTTCCCTTCATGAATTTGAGCAAGGACCCGGAGCAGGAATATTTCAGCGACGGGATTACTAACGACATCATTACGGATCTTTCCAAGTTCCGCGATTTGTTCGTCATCGCCAGCAACTCCACGTTCGCTTACAAGGGTAAGCCCGTGAACATCCAGCAGGTAGGCCGGGAGCTAGCCGTGCGGTACGTGCTGGAAGGCAGCGTGCAAAGGAGTGGCGAAAGGGTCCGCATCAACGCTCAGCTGATCGATGTGGACACGGCGCGACACCTTTGGGCCGAGCGCTATGACGAGGCGATCGACGATATATTTGATCTTCAGGACAGGATCACCAAGCGCATTGTGCGAACCCTGACGGTTCGCTTGACCGATATCGAGTTGGACCGCGTGTCCGCCAAGGCGACCCGCGATCTTGAGGCCTACGACTACGTCTTGCGCGGCCGGGAGCACCTCATGCGCTTCGGCGAGACAGATAATTTTGAAGCTCGCGTTATGTTCCGCAAGGCGATCGACCTCGATGCTTCTTATGCGGACGCCTATGCAGGGCTGGGGTGGACGTACCTCAATACCTTTCTTTTCGGCTGGACCGATGCGCCCAAAGAGGCGCTGGAGCGCAGCCAAAAGCTTGCGCAACAGACCCTGGCCATCAATGATTCCAGCGTCGACGGACACAGACTTTTAGGACGGGTCTATCTCAATCGACACCAGCATGATCTCGCACTGATCGAGGTGGAGCGCGCAATTGCGCTCAACCCGAATGACGCGCAAAGTTATGCCGAGCAAGGCGTTATTCTCGTCTGGTCGGGACGCGCCGACGGTGCCATCATCTCCCTCGAGACGGCACTCCGCTTCGATCCCAAGTCGAACGCCGTGAGTCTGGCGCACCTAGGCCTCGCTTATTATCTCAAGATGCGATATGCTGGCGCCGCGATTTCTCTCGAGCGAAGCATCGTCCAGAGTCCCGATTTTCAATTCGCCCATGAGGTGCTGGCCGCGGCTTACGGCCAATTGGGTCGCGCGAGTGAAGCTTCGCGAGAGGCCAACACAGTTCGCCGGATCAATCCGTTTTTCGAGGTCGACGAGTACGGTCGCCAGTTTCGCGACCCACAGGATGCTGCGCACATTATCGTGGGTCTACGCAAGGCAGGCTTGTGACCGATCGCATGTTAGACGATAAGACAGGTGCACCGGGGCAGCGCACTGCGACCTGAGACAGGCACACCAAAGCTCAGCGCCTACCGGATGCCGGCAAGAGCCGCTCAAACTCCGCAATGCCACGATCTGGCTGGTATGATCCCAGCCAAGGATCTCTAACCGGTTTACAGATTGTTGCGAAGCTTAGCCCGGTTGTTTTCCCAGTTGTAGTCGCCGTATGCGATGTGCGACTCGGGCGACTTCCTCCAGACCACACGGAGCTCCTTGGTTTTGTTCAAATACAGCTTACCATCGACGATGGTCCATGCCTCGGGATCGATATCGGCATATTCGCCGGTCGCCAACCCGCCCGCGCAATAGCCACCATATTTTGGCGCATAGCGCTCCGGATTGGCGGTGAACAGGTCGCGATTGCCAGCGCTGGCGAACTGCCAACGCGCATCCCGCCATTCGTGCTCGAATTCGGCCTTGCCCGCGAGCGGCTTGCCTTCGGTGAAATAGGCAACGGTATCGTAGCCGTGAATCGCAACCCGATCGGCATCGATGTTGTAGGTTGTAATCTCGGACTGCGCTGAGTACGAAAAGAAGCCCACCACCGCCACCGCAGTCAGGCCAACCACAGCAAGTCCTAGGATCGCCCGGCGGGATGTCAGTGACGCTCGATCCACCATAATCGCATCCTCCTTCGCTAAATAACCAAGTGCGGATCTCAAGCATAGAAGTTCTTCGCATGCGAAACAACGTTTTTAGGAACTTGAACCGCGCGGTTGCCCCGAGCCTGTACCGAATTGCATCCTTTTTGGCCCCCTAAATTTGATGGTTCAAATCCTGTCGCGATTCAAGGACAGATCTGGCCGCTGCCGAGGGGGGGTCTTCCCTGCCGCAGATCCGATCGGGAACGGACATTGGCATATGCTTTGAGAGGCCGCTCCTGGCCGCGGCCGGCGTGATGACCGTTCTCTACGCCGCCATGGTGAGCCACAACTTCTCGCTCGCCATCCGACCGGCCTGACGCTCGGCGGGCGTGAGACGCCGGCGCGGCTTGCGTGCCAACGTATGCGGCCGTTCGCTCAAGGCGCGAGTTCGGCCCAGAGCGGCTGGTGGTCGGAGCCCTTGGCCTCCTGGTCGACCCGGCACGCCCTGACCTTGTCCGCCAGCGCCGGAGAGAGGAAGCAATAGTCGATCCGCTTGTCGCGCATTTCGGGCTGCTCGGGCGGGCAGATGAAGGTGAAGCCCGGATCGTGACCATTGCCCGCGGCCGGCCATGCATCGATGAAACCGGGTTCCCCACCGTTGTCGCCGGGAGCCGTCACGAGCGCATACTCCAGCGAATCCGGCGTCATGTTGAAGTCGCCGAGCAGAACGGCGTTCTCGGGCATCGGCGGCGCCGGCGCGCCGGCCGACCAGTCGCGGTTGTTGTGGGCGCCGGGCCCGGTCCAGGCGCCGCCTTCACCGGGCGCCGCGCGCACCATGGCGAGCAGGCGCTCGATCTGAAGTTGGCGCTCGCCGTCGTCGAGATAGCCGAGATGCACGGTGTAGACGCGCAAGGGCCCGAGCGGGCCGTCGGTCACGCCCTCGAGCGCGCCCATCCGCATGTTGAACCGGTCTGCGAAGACGCGCTTGGGCAGGGCCAGGGGCCGGCATGACAGGACCGGCGTCTTGGAGAGCAACATGACGCCGTGTTGGCGGCGCCGGTTCAGCACCCTGCCATCGGCCGCGGCCTCGCTCGCGTCGACGTCGAAGGCCGGCGCTTAGACCCAGTAATACTCGGGCAGCAAAGCTTCGAGCGCGGCCGGATGGTCCGGCGGCTCGCCGGGGCCGTAATTGCGCTCGACCTCTTGGAGCGCGATCACATCGGCGCCGCGCACGGCCTCGGCGATGCGCGTGATGTCCGCGCACCCGTCGCGCCCGACGGCGTATTGGATGTTGTAGGTGACGAGCTTCATGGCCGGCCAAGCTCCCATGGGCCGATCGCGAGGGCGCGCGGAGCTTTGCCTAGCTCGGCGGGCGAAGGCAAGAACGACCGTATGACGCCGGCCTTTTTTTTTGGTTAATTTGGCCCGCAAGCAGAGCGAGTATCCGGCACCGGCGAGGCGGCTCGAACTTCGGACAGCGAACTCTAAACGCGCGTCCCGATCGCCGCTTCAGGTCGAGGTCCCGGCGCCGATTTCGGTCAGGATCCAGTGCCGGAAGGCGGCGATCTTCGGCCGCTCCGCCGTTTCCTCCGGGTAAATCAGGTAATAGGCGAAGTTCACCGGCAGCACGACGTCAAAGGGACGGATCAAGCGCCCCGCCGCCAAATCGTCCCGGGCCAGGGACTCGCTGCCGAGCGCCAGGCCCTGGCCCTCGATGGCCGCCTGCAGGGCCAGGTTCGCGTGGCTGACGCGCGGGCCGCGCAGGGCATCGACCTGTTGCGCGCCGGCCGCGTGCAACCACAGCTGCCAGTCCAGGGTCTCCCCCTTGGTCAGTGCCCACGACCATTCCACGTGCAGGAGGGTGTGCTGGGCCAGATCGGTGGGGTCGTCGAGCGGCGGCCCGCGTTCCAGCAATTCGGGGCTACAAACCGGATAGATCTCCTCGTCGAATAAGCGGATCGCTCGCAGTCCCGGGTAATCGCCGGCGCCGAAGCGAATCCCGATGTCGACGCCGTCGCGGGCGAAATCGACCACCGCGTCCGTGGTCTGCAGGCGCACGTCGATCTCGGGAAAAGCCGCCTTGAAAGCACCCAGCCGGCGCACCAGCCAGGTGGCGGCGAAGGTCGGGCCGACGCTGATGGTCAGGAAGTGGCGTGCCTCGTCCGCGCGCAGGCGCCGCGCCGCTTCGGCGATCTGGTCGAAGCCGGCGCGCAACACCGGCAGGGCCGTCTGCGCCGTCTCGGTCAAGACGAACTCGCCCTTGACCCGGCGCAACAGGGAGACCCCGAGATCGGCCTCCAGGGCCCTGACCTGATGGCTCACCGCCGCGGGCGTGACGTGGAGTTCCCGCGCCGCCTCGGTCAGGCTCAAGTGGCGCGCCGCCGCCTCGAAGGCGCGCAGGGCGTTGAGCGAGGGCAGGCGCTGAGTCATGGGATCCATCTTTTAGTTTTCCTAAAAGACACTAGCAAGAAATCTCGTTCGGCGGCAAGCCGCTATCCACATATATAAGCTGCAGAAAAGGGTCGATCCTTTGCCCGCGCCAGGGTGCGTCCGCATTCGCGGAGCTAAAGATGGCCTAAAGGAATGGACACCACGCCAAGACCAGGAGACGGACCATGACCCAGCTCGCCATTCACTTCGTCGACCCGACCATCCCGGGCCTCAACGGGCGCGACCTGATCGAGCGCACCATCGTGTCGGTGCCGGCAATCGGCGCCGAGGCCGGCAGCGCCTATCGGGCCGCGCGCCAGGACTTCGCGCTGCGCCGGGGCCTGTCCGGGCTCGATCGTCACCAGCTCCGCGACCTCGGCATCGACCGCGACGCTTCATGAGCCCCGGGGCCAAAGAGCGGCGCGGATAGGGGCGGGCCAAGCAAGGACCCACGCCTGGCTATGACACCGAGTTGTTGCGCGCGCCCCATGGTTTCGCCTAACGGCCGGCGCGGACAGGGCCTAAAATACCGCGGCGACCACGACTTAGCGAAAGATGCGGGCGGCGGCGCGGGATTCGGCTTTCACCCTGTAATACCAAGGAGCGTTGATAATGACTCATAGAGACGGTTTCCCAAGGCTTTCGGCCAGGAGCGCGTGGCGCGGCGATGCGGGACATCGCAAGCCATGCGCCCCGTCTCAAAGCCATGGGCCGTCCGAAAGCCTTGGGAAGCCGTCCCTATGGGTCATTATCAGCGCTCCTTGGTATTACTACCATCGATCGCCACGCTGGCCTCGGCGTCGAGGTCATCGCGATCAGCACCGACGACCAGGAGCGCACCCGCCAGACCAAGGAGAGCTGGGGCCTCGAGAAGGTCGCCATCGG
>JAPULJ010000356.1 GCA_027295145.1 Alphaproteobacteria bacterium
GGCATAGGATACCGATACAGGGAAAATTGACCGGCCGAGGGTGTCCGGTTTCATGTCGCATGACGGGGAGATGAAAAAAACCGCGTTACCCGGAACAACGCCGGTTGCGCATAAAGAAGAAGTGCCAATCGCGCGCAAAAAGAAACCCTCGGGCAAAAAAAAGTCGGCGAAGCGTTCTTCCCGCAGATCGAGACGCACCTCCGAGCGAATTTCCGAACGATTGTCCGAGCGCACCGGCGGCGCAGCGCGCCACATCGGCCGCCCCCGACGGTTCTCGCGCCTGACGGGGCGCATCATGGCGCTTAACGCGCTGGCCCTGGCCACGCTAGTCGCGGTTTTCCTCTTCCTCGGCGACTACCGCCAGAATTTGATCGATGCCAAGATCGAGGCGCTGGGCACGCAAGCCCGGATTTTCGCCGGCGCAATCGGCGAGAGCGCGGTCGAAACCAGCGCCGCCGGCGAACAGAGGCTGTCGATCGACCCAGCCAAGGCCATCGTGCGCCGGCTGGTCACGGCGACGCGAACCAGGGCGCGGCTGTTCGACACCAAAGGTCAACTGATCACCGACAGCCAGACCCTACTGGCGCCGTCGGGCTTTATCCTCGTCGAGGAGTTGCCGCCGCCGGGGCAACAGAGTTGGTTCAGCCGCGCGCTGACCGCCGTCTCGAATTGGATCAGCGGGCTGTTCCGAAAAGAACGCCGGTTGCCGAAGTACCGAGAGAACGTCAAGCAGACCGCCAGCGACTATAGCGAGGTGGTGACGGCGCTGGGCGGCGAGTTCGGCCATCGGGTGCGGCAGGGCCGACGCGGAGAATTGGTGCTGACCTTTGCCGTACCGGTCCAGCAGTACAAGCGGGTCCTCGCCGTCGTCATGCTGTCGACCAGCGATGCCGAGATCGAACGCGACGTTGCCGAACTTCGAGTGGATCTGTTGAAGATATTCGGCATCGTGCTGACGATCACGGTGCTGCTCTCTTTCTATCTCGCACGCACCATCGCGCGCCCCATCCGACGACTGGCCCAGGCCGCTGACCGCATCCGCCGCGGCCACGGGCGCTTCATGCGTATTCCCGACTTTTCCAAGCGCCGGGACGAGATCGGCGATCTGTCATCGGTGCTGCAGAAGATGACCGGCGAGATGTGGGAGCGCATAGAGGCGATCGAGCACTTTGCCGCCGATGTTAGTCACGAGATCAAGAACCCGCTCACCAGCCTGCGCAGCGCCGTAGAGACCGCGGCCCGGATCACCGACCCTGTGCGTCAGCGCAAATTGATGGATATCGTCCTACAGGACGTGGAGCGGCTTGACCGGCTGATTACCGACATTTCGAAGGCCTCGCGGCTCGATGCCGAGTTGCAGCGCGCGCCGATGGCGGCGATCGACGTGCGCCAACTGCTGGCGGTCCTGGTTGAAGTCGAGGGAGCGGCGGCCGGGCGCAAAGGCCCCAAGTTGCAATTGGCGCTACCGCTGGACGATGTGGGTCTCGAAGTTATGGGTGTCGAGGACCGGCTGGTCCAGGTGCTGCGTAACGTCGTCACCAACGCCAAGACTTTCAGCCCGCCGGGCGGCACTATCGTGATCGGCGCGCGGCTCGACAATGGTCTCGTGACCATCACCATAGACGATCAGGGGCCGGGGATTCCCGATGGCAAGCTCGAAGCGATCTTCGATCGCTTTTATACCGAGCGGCCGGCCGATGAGGCATTCGGCACCCATTCCGGGCTCGGCTTGTCGATTTCCAAGCAGATTATCGATGCCCATAGTGGTCTCATATCGGCCGAAAATCTGACCGGGCCCGACGGCAGGACCATTGGTGCCCGCTTCACCATCCACCTGCCGGCGCATTAGAGTAGAATAGGCGGCAAACCAAGGGGCGTGCGTGACAGAAAACGTGGCAAATGGCGCGGGCAACAGTTCGGACGGACCGACCGCTCTTGATCTGGCACTGATCAAATCCGAGGAAGGGGAAGCAGAGGCCCAGGCTTTTTACGACGCTTTCTTCAATGCCCGGCTCTATATTCCCACCACTGAGCCCGAGCCAGGTGCGGAGGAGGGTTCGGTGGCGTTGCTGGTCGCCGATATCGATGGCGAAGGCGTGGTGCCGGTTTTCGATAGTCAGGAGCGGCTGACCAGGTGGGCCGAACGCGAAATGCCCTTCACCGTGCTTGCTGGTCATGCGCTGATCGAGCACCTAGACCCCGAGCTACAAATCGCGCTTAACGCCGGCCACGCGCAGTTCAAGCTTTTCGTCGGAGAGGAGCTCGGCTGGCTGCGCGAACAACTCGGTAAGTCCGTCCGCGCCCTCGACGGCGAGGAAATCGGCGAGGAACCGACGATCCTTAAAGCCGAGGCGCCGCCTGAGTTGAGCGCGGCGCTGGCCCCGGCACTGGCGCGAAACACGCATATCGGGGCGGCCTTCCTGGTCGCCGTCGAGAACAAAAAAACAGACCCGGCGCGCTGGCTGCTGGTCCTCGATGTCGGCGATGCCAGCGAGGCCATTTTCGCCGAGATCGCCCGCGATATCGGCGTTGCCGCCCAGGCTGCTCTCGATGCGCGCACGGTATTGGATGTGATCGCCTTCAACCCATCCGAAGGGCCGGGGCTTGAACTGCTGCGGTTGGGAATCAAACCGATCTACGCAAAGTAGAATCACCAGCCAGCACTGGGCATGTCGGCATGAGCCGGCCATACTGGCGAGCATGAACGAAGCAGATGCCCAGGACCCTACTCCGAACCAGACGGCCGATATCCAAGGCACCTGCGTTGCGGTGGACGGCGCCGGCGTGTTGCTGCGCGGCTCCTCGGGCAGCGGCAAGTCGGATCTCGCTCTGCGGCTGATCGACGGTGGGGCTTTTCTCGTCGCCGACGATCTGACCCGTCTGGTGCGCGAGGGCGAAGGCTTGGTCGCACTGGCGCCGGAACGGCTGGCCGGCCGCATCGAAGCGCGCGGGCTGGGCATTGTCGCAGTACCGCACATTGCGCGCGCGCCTCTGGTGTTGATCGTCGATCTTGTTGCGCCCGAAGCCATCGAGCGCCTGCCCGAAGCGATCACTCATAACTATCTTGGGCTCACGGTACCACTGATCCGCCTCAACGCATTCGAAGCCTCGGCGCCAGCGAAAGTGCGGCTGGCAGCGCGGCACGTCGGACAGGATAGTGGCGGGTAGCCATGGGCAAAGCATTGAATAGCCGCAAATCGAAGGACAAACTCGCGGAAACGCACGCCACCACGCCGCATCTCCTGATTGTCACCGGTCTTTCGGGGGCGGGCAAGACATCGGCGCTAAAAGCGCTTGAGGATCTCGGCTACGAAGCGGTCGACAATCTACCCCTATCGCTGCTCTCGGTGCTGGTCGGTCAGGTCCGTGGGCTGCACGAGCCGCTCGCAGTAGGGGTCGATATCCGCACCCGCGATTTCGGAATTGACGCCCTGCTGGACGAGCTCGAAGCGCTGATCGCCAACCCCGATATCGACGCCAAGTTGCTGTTCCTGGACTGCGAGGACGCAGTCCTGCAGCGACGCTTCACCGAGACCCGTCGACGTCATCCGCTGGCAAGTGACCGGCCCCTGATGGACGGGATCATCCACGAGCGCAATCTGCTGGCGCCCTTGCGTGAGCGCGCTCATCCAGTCATCGACACGACCGAGAAAACCCCCGGGGATCTGCACCGGATGCTGGAGGAGATTTTTGGGCTTCCGTACAAGCCAGGGCTGTCGATCTTCGTTACTTCCTTCGCTTACCGCAACGGGCTACCGCGCGAAGCCGACCTGGTCTTCGATGCGCGGTTCCTGAAGAACCCCCACTACGACCTCGATCTGCAGTCGCTCACCGGACGGGACCCGGCAGTCGGCGCATTTGTTGAGGCCGACCCCGCTTTCGCGGATTTTTTCGAAGGGCTGACAGCGATGCTGCTGCCCCTGCTGCCGCGCTTCGAGAGCGAGGGAAAAAGCTACCTGACCATTGCCATTGGCTGTACCGGCGGGCGGCACCGTTCGGTTTTTATCGCCGAGCGCCTGTACGCACTGCTTGACGAAGACGGCCATCGCGTCAGACTACGCCATCGCGACATAGAACGCGGGGTCGCCGGCGAGAACTGGCGCGCGACCCAAATAATTGGGGAGGGGTCTGGGCAATGATTGGAATGGTTCTTGTCACGCACGGGCGCCTGGCGGCGGAATTCATCGCCGCGCTCGAGCACGTGGTCGGGCCGCAGAAGAACGTACGCGCTGTTTCGATCGGCCCCGACGACGACATGGAGCGTCGCCGCAAGGAAATTCTCGACGGCATCACAAAGGTCGACGAAGGTGACGGCGTAGTGCTGCTGACTGACATGTTCGGCGGCACACCCTCGAACCTCGCCATCTCGGTGATGGAGAAAGCCAATGTCGAAGTCGTTGCCGGCATCAATCTACCGATGCTGATCAAGCTGGCTAGCCTGCGCGAGGATACCAGCCTCGAAGTGGCGGTGACGGCAGCTCAAGACGCGGGCCGCAAATATATAAACGTCGCCTCCGCCCTGCTCGCCGAGAAACAGGCCAAGAAGCGAAAGTGAGCGCGCGCCCTTGGCCGCCGCCCGGCGCTGCCCGGCGCATTGCGGAAATCGTCAACGAGAAGGGCCTGCACGCCCGCGCCGCAGCCCACTTTGCCAAGACCGCCGCCGGCTTCGATGCCGAAATTCGGGTGCAAAGCGGCGGCACTACGGTCTCCGGCCTGTCGATCATGGGCCTGATGATGCTGGCCGCCGGCCCCGGCACCAAGATCGAGATCACCGCCGTCGGGACAGCGGCCGAGGCGGCGTTAGAGGCCCTGGCGGCGCTGGTCGCGACCAAGTTCGGCGAAGATTGAAATGCGTTACCGCGCGAAGCGGCCGACGAATGGCTCGCCGGTGAGCAGCGAGATCATATGCGCCAGCATCAGCATAACTCCCAACATGGCGATGAACTGCAGCGGCACCCATGGGATCAGGCTGACCCGCCCCGGTTTATAGTGTCGCCGCTCGCGGATCTGCGCGGCAATCAGTACGGCGATGCAAACAGCGAGGATGATAAGCGTGGCGGTAAGGGACAGCACCGGTTTGCCCGATTATGAGAGACTTTTACCAAAGGCGGATTAGCAAGTAGTGAAATCCGGCCCCGCCCGCAAGCGCCCGGCGCCTTCAGGGAATGCAATAAAAGGCCGCGGAGGCGGTTACCCGGCACCCGAAATACCAACGCTCAACGAAACAGCACGCCGATAAGATCGTTTCGCCGCCACACGACTCTACAAGTGACCCGGCTTCCTTCCTTGGTTGCAAGGTAGAATTCGTCCGGGCAGGTGAGGATGTCGGCAGGTCGGATGCGAGCGCCGCCATCGGTCAAATCGAGGACGACGCAATCCATGCCGCAGTTCCCGCCGGCGAAGGAAATTACCCCGCTGCCCAGCATCTTGCGGCGGTCGAGCGTGCGGCGCTCGAGCTTGCTCGAGTGGTCGAACAGCATCGCTGGTCTAAATGACGAGACGCAAAGGTTCGGCGACAAACAGCGTATCTGATGAGGCGGCGCGCGTCGCGGGGCGCAGCGCATCGTAGGAAGCATCGTGTGAGTCCGGCGCTAGGAATGTCGGGAAGCGACGCCGCCACAATGGGTGGATGCCGACGAGAACCTTGCTCACCGAGCGGCCGTCCTCGCTGATCGGCAGCATCAGCCGAACGTGGTGCAACATTCGCGTCCCTTCGACAGGGTCCTGGCGGCGTAGTGTCGGCGCCCGGCGTTCGACGATCTCGCGGTATCCTTTGAGCATCAACAAACCGGCCGCGGCATCGCCGTCGCCAACATAACGGCCGGTCAATTCGCGGTCGAGGACCACGGCGATCTCGGTGCCGAAAATCCGATACCGATAAGCATAGGCGCCATCGCGTTCTTCCACATCGACGACATTCAATCTCCCGAGCCAGGGCTTCATCTCGACCGCATCGAATTTGTGCCAGGGCGGCATCCTGCACCCGGCTCGTTTGCGATCCCAATAATCGTAAAGTCCGGCTAGGTCGGTGTATAAACTGAGAAGTTCGGTTGGTTCGGGCATCGATCAGTCTCACCTGTGGTGGCCTGGTCGCTCCTCCCCCTGGTGCGCTGGTGTTCCCCCGAACTTAGTACTCCCTAAGTGCCTGATTAAGGTTAACAAACTACTAACGAATTATGGCATTGGCGCCTCCATCGTCCGCCTGAACGACCGCCAAATCTTGCTGAATTTGGCATGAACGGGGCCCTCAGCTTCGGTTCAGGGGCGCTCGACTAGTCTCCGCTCATCCAATCCGGGACGGCACCAAGGCGGTTCCGGCCACCCAACAGAGCTTGAGGAGACTTTGACATGCTTACGA
>JAPULJ010000357.1 GCA_027295145.1 Alphaproteobacteria bacterium
TCGAATTCAAGACCGTGGCAGGCCTCACAGTTTTTCTCCATCTTGATTGGCAGCATTCCCGCCCCGCCCGGCTCAGGCTCATGTCAGTCTCGACAGGACAATTCAATCCTTCCCTTCTGTGGGTGCCGAACCCCGCCAGGCTCCTTACCGTCGCTGTCGCTGAGACGCCTCAAGTGCTTGTCGTGCGGGAATTTGAGATTTGACATCTCCTTGAGCTTGGCTGCGTCGGTTAATGAGATGCGTACCTTCGTCGGCACGGTCGGATCGGTCATAACAGTCGGGCGAAACTCCGGATGGGCCACGCCGAAATCGCCAACGTCGAGCACCTGGGTTTCCGGTTCCATGGTACGTAGGCGTACGTGGCAGGAGCTGCAAAATCGTTGTTCGTCCAGTACGATCGGCTCAATACCGTTGTGCTCCTTGTGGCAACTTTGGCAGGAAAACGATTTGAAGCTGGCGCTTGCGAATTCGTTTGCATCGGCGTGCTGCTCTATCCCGTCATGACATTGGAGGCACGCGGCGTCCTTGACTTGAACGAAGGGTTCCTGATGGCAACTGCTGCAGTTATCGGCGAAGTAGCGATGTGCGTTCGAGATCCCCCCGGAGATCCAGAGACTGTCAGCGCCTGAAATCCAGGCGGCCAGCTGGAGTGCCAGTCTCGGCTCCGCCGCAGCCGCCCCCGTGTCTGGCGCCTGCTGTGCCGGCATAAGAGCGGCCGCAAGGGGCAATCCAAGACAAACGACGAGCGTTGCGACCGTTGCTAGGATAGACCAAGTTGTCTTACCGAAGCCAAGTGAGGTTAGCTCCGTGACACTGCGTTGGTTTAGGCCGACGAAATCATCCCCAAACGGTCGGGTCAGCTCTACGGTTAGGCATAACACCGTGTTTTCCGGGCAATCTGTTACGGCCAATTCGTACGGTCCAATGTCGAGGCGGTCCCCGATGCTCAGCCTCGCGGATCGTGTTGCCTTCCCATTGACTGCTAAATCACTCAACGTCTGCAAAATGCTGATATAAGAGGCGCCGTCTTGCGTATGAATCTCCGAATGAACCAGCGGAACCCGAGGATCGGGCAAGTGAACATGGCAGTCGGCGCCGCGACCGATGCGAATGACATCATCGCTAACCTCACTCACTCGGCGTGCCGCGTCTCCGCTCGGTTTTCGCTTCAGATGGGTGACAAGGACTTTCCCGCTCAGGGCCCCTCTACCAGTAGTAGAACACCGAGATCACATGCGCGAACAAAGCTGCAAGCAGGGCAAAAGATAAGGGCAAGTGCACAAACAACCAAGCTTTCATCAAGGCCTGCATACGCACATCACCTCGCGCGCGCTTAAGCAGCTCGCACTTCCGGCTCAAAATCTCCGACAGTTGAGCGAACTTGAGCGCCTGCTCGCCGGTCACTTTTTCGGCCCGTCTTTGGATCAATTTGAAGGCAGCTGTTGTGGGACAAGAGGGATCGTGCCCGGAAAGCTGACGGAATGCGCCGCCTCCCACCCGCGCTTCACAAGACTTCACGATTGTTGTGGCGGTTTCATCGTCCAGGGCGCTTGCAATGCTGCGACTGCGCTGGTCCAGATTTGAAATTTCTAGAAAGATGCGCTCCAAAGTACCGTCGTCACGGTTTCTAGTCAGCTTGCTGGGATATCGAACGTAGGTGAAGACCCCAAACAGCCCGGAGACCACAACGATCATCATAAGGGCATAAGCTATGGTGTGGATATTCCGGCCGAACTGAAATCCAGCATGGAGAGTGGCGATGACAATCAGGGCGGTCCCGAGGTAGACATGCGCGGATAGCCACGCTTGCAGGTTAAACCGGCCAACGCCATATCGGCGTTTTCGAATCCCGAACCACATGAGCCATAGAATTAGCAGCCCCCCGATTGAGCCCAATGTGTATCCCAACCAAGTACCGCCGTTGGGCGATCCCAGTGGATCGTGAATCACATAAGCCAAAAGCGCTGCGAGGATCACCGTCATGGCGACCCAGAGATAGAGAAACCTCCTGTAGACTAGGAATGATTGATGCATTTCCGTGGTACCTAGCGGCCGGGCATGCCCTCGCTACCTTCAAGATCGTCTTGTAAGAGCAGCGATCGACATGAATTCCTCAGGATGGACGCGGATCGCAGCACCAGTAGGACAGGCACGAACGCAAGCTGCTCCACCGTCGATGTCCTTGCACATATCGCATTTCACGGCCTTGGCACTCCTTTGTATTGGGTCCGACTTTCCGGCGCGTTCAACGCCAAATACCCGCCCCCACAACCCTCGATGCTCATCGAGTTCGGCCATCTGGATGACGCCGTAAGGACAGTTGGTGACACAGTTGCCGCAGCCGATGCACCGATCGTCGATATAGACTTCTCCATCGAGTCCCCTATGTAAGGAATTGGGCGGGCAGTCAGCCATGCAATACGGATGTTCGCAATGTCGACAGGAGGTCGGAATATGCACGCTTGCAAATGTAGGGCCGGCTTCACGGTCGAGCCGCGATATCCCGCCATGCGTCTCTGCACAGGCCGTCTCACAGTTGTTACAACGGGTGCAAAGACTCTCATCGATCAGCAGAACGTCGGTTGCCTCGGTGATGCCTTGCGCCACCAAGAACTGGATTAGGTCGCCAGCATCCGTCGCCACCTCCATTAGAGCGCCCTCGGCCGCACGTTCGCGGAACAGAGACTCAACCTGGACTCTGAGATCCGGCTTCTGATCCAACAGGGCCATGAAGGCACTGCCGTCGATTGTTATGGTCTCGGTCGGGACAGCAGCACGGACTGTCGCCCTGCGCGGCGAGTCGGATAGAAGCGCCATTTCACCCACATATTCGCCAGCCGGCACATAGGAAAGTACGATATCCTTTCCGGCTACTCGGCGGGACACCGTGAGCGAACCACGCCGGATCAGATGCAAGCTGTCGCCGGGATCACCTTCCCGAAAGAGAACTTCGCCCTGCTTATACAGTTTAACTTGGGCAGTGCTGACGACATGAGCCAGATCCTTCAGTGTCAGATCATGGGAGATGTAGGCACGGATCTGACGGAAGACAGCCACTTCGTCCACTTGCCGCCTAATCGAGTCGAAAGAGCTAATCAGTTTAAGAATCGTTAGCCGGGGTACCTCTATCAGCAGAGACTCCCCGGCCGATCTGGCCGTAGCTGAGCGGCGTCGACCAGCAATCAACCCAATTTCCCCGAAGAACTCACCTCGCCGCAGGGTGACGATCTGATGGCCGCCCTCCTCTACTATATGAATGTCAACCACACCATCAATGATTGCAAAAACACTGTTTGTGTAATCATTTCTCTCGAAAATCACCTCACCGGGGCCAAGTCGATGGATCGTGGCTTCGAGCATAAGCTCCCGCATGAGGAGCGGCGGCAGATCCGACAAAATGGGTACGTTAGCCTGGATACGCGCGATTCCCTCCGCGACCTTAGGGAGCCCGAACGGCTGAAGCCGCTCACTGAGCAGTATTTCATCCGCCGGTTCGACATGGTTGCCGAGGATGTATTCGATAACCTCATAACCTTGGTTCATTGCCTGCTTGATCAAGGGATAGCCGGCAAGAGCACCGATCAAGTAAAGGCCGGGCACAGTCGATTCATAAAACTCGCTAACTTTTGGCAGGGCCTCGCGATTGGGAGAAATAAACTCGACGCCGCAAGTTTGGAGAAAAGCCCGGGGCGGAATCGCGCCGAGGCGCGCGATAACGCGGTCGCACTCTATCTCGACTTCGCCCTCGGGCGTCGAGAAGGTCAGCGCACCCGATTCGACGCGAGCCACGCTGGCATCGTACAAGCACGAAAGAACACCACTTTCGATCGCGTCCAAGACAAGGATGCGATTAGCCTCTTTGGCGCGGGAGAATTCGCTCTTGCGATTTATGATCGTGACTCTGTTATCCTTGGTCAGGGCAACAGCATTCTCGATCGCAGAGTCGCCCGCGCCGATGACCACTATGGTCTCGTCTATATGCTCACCGGGGTCATCAAGCTGGTACTCGATATTCTCGAACCCCTCCACGCCGGGGGCTTCGAGCTTGCGTAAATCGCCCTGGAGTCCGATCGAAAGCACAACGCACTCGGCACCGATTTGCGTTCCATTCGCCAGTCGCAAAGCAAAACCGGTCGGCATTTTCTCGATTCCGGTAACCTCGGCGTTGAAACGGATGT
>JAPULJ010000358.1 GCA_027295145.1 Alphaproteobacteria bacterium
TTCAAAATCGCCAACGCCCGCTTGTAGAGCGGCTCGGCATCGGCGTACTTGCCCTGCTCCCGATAGAGTCCCGCCAGGTTGTTGAGGCTCGTAGCCAAATCCGGGTGCTCTGGTCCCAATGCCACTTCCATGATCGCTAGCGAGCGCTGATAGAGCGGTTCGGCATCGGGGTACTTGCTCTGGACCCGGTAGAGCTCCGCCAGATTGTTGAGGTTAGTCGCCACGTGCGGGTGCTCTGGTCCCAGCGTTTTTTCCCAGATCGCCAACGACCGTATGTAGAGCGGTTCGGCCTCAAGATAATTGCCTTGGACGCGGTAGAGTGCCGCCAGGTTATCGAGGCCGGTTGGCACTTGCGGGTGCTCTGGTCCCAGCACGCTTTGCCAGATCGCCAGCGAGCGTTGATAGAGCGGTTCGGCTTCGGGGTACCTGCCCTGGTCCTGGTAAATCGTCGCCAGGTTGTTGAGGCTCTGGGCCACGTCGGGATGCGCCAATCCGAGAGTCTTCCGTCGGATCGCCAACGACCGTTCGAACAGTGGTTCGGCTTCGGGATACTGGCCCAAGTCCGCGTAGTGCAATGCCAGCATGTTGAGGCCTGTTGCCACTTGCGGGTGCTCTGATCCGAGTACAGTCTCCCATATCGCCAACGCCCGTTTTAAGAGCGGTTCGGCCTCGGCGTACTTGCCTTGGTCCTGGTAGAGAGAGGCGAGACCGTTGAGCGTGTCCGCGAGGCGAAGGTCGTTGGGACCGAACGCTTCCGCTGCTTCTAAAGCTGCTTCGGTTTGCTTTACGGCTTCGCCATGGTTGCCTTGTTGATAGGCCGCGGCGCCGGCTTGAATGTGCCGCTCCCAAGTCTCTTGCTGGGCTTCGCTGTCAGCATGCCATAGGACCAAGACAAACAGGCCAGCCAGTAACCAGATCGGTATTTTCGAGATCATCCGCGACAATCTTTTCAGCACGTATCCTGGGGAAATAGTTTAATGGAGTTTGCACTGCAAACGTAGGCAGCGGCTGGAACTTTGCTGCTATCGACGATCAACAAACCGGCATCTATAAGGACGCGCACATGTTTGGAAACGGTTTTTTGTCACATGTTGAAAGGCTCCGGCAGATCAAAGAGCCGTGATTTACCCTGCATCGGTCCATCTAATATGGCTCTCCGCGTTCCATGGCGATCGCTGCAAACCACAATACGGGTTGATCATCGCCACTTCGGATATTTGAGCGTCGTACAAACGGAAACTGAGAAACAGGAGGACATCGCATTCCTAACTACATATTGGCCTATCACGGTGGGCAAAAGCCCGAGAGCCCTGAGGAGGGAGCCAAACATATGGCGAAATGGAAAGCCTGGATCAGCGGCCTTGGCGATGCTGCGGTCAACCCCGGCACTCCTTTGGGAAAGTCCAAGACCGTAGGCGCCGGTGGTGTATCAGACGACGGTGGGTCGAATCCCATGTCAGGGTTTTCTATCGTGAAAGCCGACAGCATGGATGCGGCTCTAGAGATGGCTAAAGCATGCCCATTCCTTGATGTAGGTGGCACGCTTGAAGTCGCAGAAATGATGGAAATGCCAGTGTAAAAGACCTGTCCTTACCGGCATCGCGGCCCGGACTTTTCAGAAGGTTATGCTGGCGTCCCAGCACGACCGCCCAACCTTCGAAAGCCGGGCCTCACCTGACACTATTCCCAATACTGTTAAACGAATGGATGAAGTCACCGATCGGGATAGGCTTGCTGATGGCCTGGTCGTTGCTGCAGCCGTTCGTAGTACGCTTCAAGGATAGGGTAATCGCCGATCAGTCCGGTGAACGTGGCCATGAAACAACTATGTCCCACTAGAATATCTGCACCTGAAAATCTGGATCCAAGTAAATAGTCGCGATCACTGAGCACCTTCGACAGTATGTTGGCGCGGGTTGCGAAATCGCTGCGCCCACGTGCGGCGAGCTTAGCGTTATGCTGCTCACCAGGCGGGCGCATGTGCTCAAGCGGGCGCATCGTATTGTCGAAAACCATCATTATTGGCGGATCCAATTCCGCACATGCGAACACACTCCATTGGTAGTAGTTGGCTCGCTCTGGGGTTCCCACCGCGGGCGCTAAATTCTTCTCGGGGTGTTCGTCGATCAGTTGCAGCACGATCGCAACCGACTCGAATATTGTGTAGGTGTCGGTCTTAAAAGCAGGGACAACAGCCAATGGATGGATCGCTCGGTAGGCGTCTGAATTCTGCTGCCCTTCCAGAAGGTTGATCAAAATGCTCGAATACTCGATCCCTAGCTCCTCGAGCGCCCATTTTGCCCGTTGTGACCGGGTAGGTGGCCATTCGTACAGCTCTGTCATGAAAAATCCTTCGCGTTTTAACCGTGTTGCCGATGCAAAGACATGGACTGCTAATCGTTTCCGACACTGAACCATTTAGTTGACTATAATTAAATCTGATGTATAGTCAACCATAGGGTTCAGTATGAATGGGAAGCAGATGGGAAATCTCGACGCGACGTTTGCAGCGCTTAGCGATGAAACGCGCCGCGCTATTCTGGCGCAGCTTATGCAAGGTGAAGCCCGGCTCTCTGATCTGGCCGAGCCCTTTGAGATGTCTCAGACGGCTGTCTCCAAGCACGTGCGGGTGCTGAGCGAGGCCGGACTATTGGTGGTGGAGAAACGTGGCCGTACCCGCCATTGCCGGCTCAACGCGAGGGTTATGAAGGATGCATCTGATTGGATAGCCGACTACCAATCGTTTTGGACAAAGCAGTTCGAAAATCTGGCGCAACATCTGGTTGGGCAGGGAGAATGACGTTGGAGTTTGTCAGAACCGAACCGGGTGAAGATCCCATAGTTGTCGAAGGCTATTTTGCGGCTACACCGGCAAGGGTATTTCAGGCGTGGACGGATCCGAACATCGTCATGAAGTGGTTCGGACGTGCTCCAAATTCACTTCACTCGGCGACCATGGATCTACGCCAGGGCGGCGCCTGGCAGTTCTTGGAATCAAGCGACGGAGAGAAGTCTGTCGGGTTCGAGGGGGAATATCTCGACATTGAACCTGGCGAGCGGCTTCTGTTCACCTGGTCTCAAGTCGTCGCACACACCTCCGGCGAACGCGAAGCCACGCCGTTGTCGCAGGTCGAAATAATTTTTACAGCGCAGGGTAGGGGAACCCATGTTCGCCTTGTTCGTTCCGCGGTGCACGACGAAGACACGCGCCGGGGCTTCGGCGGCGGATGGGCGTTCGCCTTCAACACTATGAGCTCTCTGCTCTCTAATTCTGCGGGCGGCCCGACTTGAACCGGCAAGAGCCGAGGCCCGAGGGATTTTAAGTCTTTTTCATAAAGTAATAAGTTATTGATATTTCTTACGTTATTCAGTTCCGCCTCGTTTTTGTGTAAGAAAATGTGTAAGTTTTAGCGTCCGCTAGTGCTCCACCTCCTGGACGGTCTCTACTGCCCACTCTTACTTCTCGATAGAGCAGTCGCGCAATCCGTCTGTAGGCGCCCGGCCCGTCCGATGTTCGCCGCAACCACATTCCCCGCGTTTAAGTGCACGGTCCTTGGAAGGCAATAGTGCGAGTCTCGCCGGAGCCCAAATCTTTGTATGCAAAGCAACGTAAATAATCGGAACCTGGAATTTCGGTTTTTACGCTCTGGGGACAGTCCTTAATCCATTCCCTTCGGAGACAACTTTTTTCGTAACCTCAATCGAACCGTCGGTGCCAATTTTGAACGACCTATTCCAGTCGACCACGTAAATAGAGTCCCCCTCTATGGCCCCGACCACCAAATTTGCAGGCGTTGCCCAGCGGCTCACGATAACGTTTTGGCGGTACTCAACAACCAGATCAAAGCCCAATTTAATCGCTGCCAACGGCTCTGGCAGCTGAGTAACCTGGATCTTGGCGATAACGCCGCAAGGCCCATCATGATGTTCCTCTAAGACGACGAAATGCTGCTCAATTTCCGGGTTGCTCCAAACTCCGATTTCGACTGGAACATCGTCTGCTGCGGCCAAACTGGAAACAGCGAAAAGAGATGTAAATGCGAAGTGTAAAATCGCGCAACTCGACGCAAATCTCATTTTTTTACTCACGCCTTCGATGAAAATGAACAGTCTGAGAGCTATATATTGTAAACAAGGCAAAACTTGGTGCGGGCGGCCGGTCTTGAACCGGCAAGGGCCGAGGCCCGAGGGATTTTAAGTCCAGCGTCCCATAACACGCTATCGGCCGATTGGCCCTACCCCAGCCGACCCATCTGCACCGCGGTGTCGCTCATCCGCGACGAGAAACCCCATTCGTTGTCGTACCAGCTCAGCACCCGCACCAGGCGGCGGTCGGTCACTTGGGTCTGCGTCAGGTCGAACACCGAGCTTGCCGGATTGTGGTTGAAATCAACGGAGACCAGCGGTTCGTCGTTGGTCACAAGAATGCCCTTAAGCTGTTTGCTCGACGCTGCCTTGACGATCACGGCATTCACTTCTTCCACCGTGGTGTTGCGCTTGGCCTCGACCACCAGGTCGATCATCGACACGTTGGCGGTCGGCACCCGCACCGATGTGCCGTCCAACTTGCCGGCCAGTTGCGGCAGTACCAGGCCGACGGCGCGTGCTGCACCGGTCGACGTGGGGATCATCGATGTCGCCGCGCCGCGCGCCCGGTGTAAATCCTTGTGCAGCGTATCGAGTACCGGCTGGTCGCCGGTGTAGCTGTGCACCGTGGTCATGAAGCCGTGCTTGATACCGATGGTCTTGTCGAGTACGGCGGCGACCGGCGCCAGGCAATTGGTGGTGCACGACGCGTTCGAAACCACCTTGTGAGACTTGCGCAGTTTGTTCTCGTTGACGCCCTGGACGACGGTGAGATCGGCGCCAGTCGCCGGCGCCGAGATCAGCACCTTTTTGGCGCCGCCGGCGAGATGTTTGCTGGCCGCTTCTTTGGACGCGAAGATGCCGGTGCATTCCAACACCACGTCGATATTCAGATCGCCCCACGGCAGGTCGGCGGGGTCGCGTTCGGCGAACACCTTGATGCGCCGCCCGATCTTCGACTTGGCGCCCAGGTCGATCCAGCTCTTGCCGCTGCGCACCGTGCCCGGAAACGCTCCGTGGATCGAATCGTGACGCAGCAGATGGGCGTTGGTTTCGACCGAACCCAGGTCGTTGATGGCGACGAAGGTTATATCGCGCCGTCCCTGTTCGTAGGCGGCGCGCAAAACCAATCGGCCAATCCGGCCAAATCCGTTGATTGCAACACGTACTGCCATGATGTCACTCCGTAGTGTCTTGGTTATTTGATCTAGGCTGCTATGGCGATATTTGCAGCACCTACAGTTCTGCCCGAACCGCGTCGGCGACTGCTTGCGGCGTAATGCCAAAATGCGCATAGACATCGGCGGCGGGCGCCGAGGCGCCAAAACTACGCATGCCGATAACTTTGGATTCATCGACGCCGTAGCGCGCCCAGCCGAAACACGCCGCCGCCTCTACCGCCACGCGGACGCCGGCGTTTCCCAATACCTCTGCCCGGTACGATTCCGGTTGCCGGTCGAATAGCTCCCAACACGGCATCGTCACAACGGCCGTAGCAATACCGTCCGCCTGCAACAATTCGCGTGCCGCCAGTGCGATTTCGACCTCCGAACCGGTCGCCAAGATGGTTGCCTGCCGGGCGACGCCGGCCCCGTCAGCTTCGGCGTCGGCCAACACATAGGCGCCGCGCGCGCTAAGGTTTTCGTCGGTATGTTCGCTGCGCACTGTCGCCACGCCCTGGCGGGTTAGCGCCAGCACCGATGGAGTGGTGGTGTTCTCGAGCGCCAACAGCCAGCACTCTGCGGTCTCCACCGCGTCGGCGGGACGGAACACATTCAAATTGGGAATGGCCCGCAAGGAGGCGATGTGCTCGACCGCTTGATGGGTCGGGCCGTCCTCTCCGAGACCGATCGAATCGTGGGTCATGACGTAGACGACCCGCAGGCCCATCAACGCAGCCAGACGGATCGAGGGACGGCAGTAGTCGGTGAACGTCAGAAACGTCCCGCCATAGGGCATAAATCCGCCATGCAACGCGAGGCCATTCATGACCGCGGCCATGGCGTGTTCGCGCACCCCGTAATAAATGTAGCGTCCGCCATAGTCGGCGGCCGAGAGCGGCGCGGTCGCAGCGGTTTTTGTGTTGTTCGATCCGGTGAGGT
>JAPULJ010000359.1 GCA_027295145.1 Alphaproteobacteria bacterium
GAACCTTATGGGCGCTGGCTGCCGCGCAAGCGCGCGTCGGCGACACCGCGGCGGCACTGCGGAGCGAGACGCTGGCGCTCGCCGCAGCAAACGATATCAAGGACAGCCTCAACCGAATCTGGCTGCTCTGCGACATCGCGATGGCGCGGTCGCGTTCCGGCGACAACACAGCTGCACAGGCGATGTTCGATCGCGCGGTGGGCCACACCCGGGCGCTAAACACTCCCTGGCTGCGGGCACGTGCGCTGACCAGGCTCGCCAGGACCCTGGTTGCAATGCAGCGCAGCTAGAGCGGTTTCAGTGAACTTGGAATCAATTTGGGGATTCCTCTGAAGTTGGATCTGTGATCCGGAAGTACGTCCCAGCGATCGGCCTTCCTCATTTGAAGGCGACCCCATCATGAATTGGCCAGCCGGGATCACCACCATCCCGGGGCACACGTCACAGTCCTTGAACGTATCGGATGCCGCAGCAACGGCAGTGTATTGGGCATTGTCGCCACACTTCCGATAAGAATGGCATTTTACCACAATCCTGCGTTATCGCGCTGGGCAGCGGTGGGGCGCAGGCGCTGCACCGTGACCCATCCGGGGTCGGCTATCCGTCGGTAGCGTGGGTACTCGCGTCAAACAGCGCCTTCAGGCCGAAAGCGACGCGCGAACGCCTATTTCTAGTGAGGATCTCGTCCGCTTCGGTCGCGCTGGCGGCACGCGCCGCCGCACTATTGTCGAGCCGCACCGACGCCCTATTCAGCGCGGTGAGCACCACCTTGGGCAGCTTTCTCGGCCGTTCTTCGCTGTCGGCCGCTTGGGACTCGCGCGCTTCAAGCGCCATTGCTTTTTTTACTGTCGCTGTTCCCGTTCGGCTGGGCGCGCCATTAAGCCAAGATTCCCCAGATGGCTCCCCCCAGTTGGCGACGATGGTAGCACGAAGGGCATTAGCACCACAATTCCCACCGTGATCCGGTACTGTCCTAGTTAGGACACCCGACCATTCAACTTAGGACACTTTCACAGGATGCCTGCCGACTTAGCCTCATAAACGCGCACATCTTCTCCATAAACGATCCCGGCAATCTCACAATTCGCTGGCGTTTGCGGGTTTTGCTCAAGGCACGCCTTGTACTCAGCTTTGGAGGCTTCCATACGGTCACGTGCAATGTCACATCCGTTTAGCAGCGCACCTAACAAAACCAATACAGCCGCCGCCCTCAGTTGCACTTGTTTCATTTCCATCCCACCGATTCTGTCCGTATGGCGACTATAATACTTATGACAACCCGCCGTCGATCACCGTGAACGGCGCATGACGCAGCGGCACAGTCTCAGGACTGGTCGCCGCCTCGACTAGCTCTCCAATCGTCCAGATACGAGAGCCGACGATGTTGCCAGTTCTGCTGTGGCAAAAAATTGGTTTGATCGCAGACGTCGAGACTCGGATCGTTGCATGCTTTGAGCGAGTGTGAAGCGTGACCGACGCGAGAGATTTGACTGGTGCTTGAGGTCATTTACGTCAAACTCCGGCTATCGATTTGGCTCGATCATGTTGTCGCGAGTTTAAAGTCGTGCTCCGGGGCAACCGTGATCGAGTAGAGGCCCCACGAAGCGCGAAAGCTCCTGGCCGGTAGTGGAGCCGTGCGGGCGTCAAAGTCTGCAGGGGTTTCGTTGCGCCAATGTCCGCTTCGGGTCAAAAGCAGACCTCAAGCGACCTCGTCTTCGACGTCCGGTTTTGAGCGGTAAGCGGACCTAAAACGTGCGGCTTCCGAAATTCAGTTCGCCAATGTCTGCTTCTGAGCGGTAAGCGGACCTCGCGGCGCGGCCCTCCTAATGTCGGCTTCTAGCCAACAGGAGACATTGGCGGTTTGTCAAATCGGCACAGCAGTTTGGCGCACCGCGATGGCGGAGTGGGGAACCGTTCACTGCATTAGGAATGGACATTGGTAGCTACGAAGACCATCGAGAAGTTTGTTGCGGAACACCCGGAATTGCGCCGTACAGTGCAACGTTCTCGGTCACCGGTAAGACCGCCGATCATGATCCATTGCGGACGTGTGGGCAGCAACCTTCCCGACCCGTATCACCCCTATGATTTGGACGTCAGAGGAGTCTGCAAGAAACGTGCTATTGTTCGGCTACTGACCGAATCTTCGTAGGCGATCATGACGTCGACTCTCGCCATCATCGTTGCTCTTTTCGTGGCGGCAGCCCTGATTGCCATGTTCTTGAGGTTCGCGAAGCGGGCGATCAGCAACACGATGCGCGGCGGTGGCCATCGGGACGCCCATATGCACGGGATTCCCGAGGATGCGCAGCGGTCCGGTCAACGCGAGAACACCACCAACGTCGAATGGGCGGCGCGAGAGCGATGGCCACGACCGGATCTAAACCCCGGCCGTTCCGAAGATTGGTCGGCCCATCAGGGTGAAACGGTCGCGCGTAACACCAAGCTCGCAAAGTAGAGCGGCAACCGGACATCGATCGTCGACCCTCTGAATTCCATGCCTGCCACGTCGGCTTTCGAGCGGGAAGCGGACCTCGCAGCGCGGCCATCCTAATGTCGGCTTCTAGCCACAAGCAGACATTG
>JAPULJ010000036.1 GCA_027295145.1 Alphaproteobacteria bacterium
TGTTCGGGGTTGGTCATGCTGGGAACGCTGGGCGAGAACACCTCGCTGGAGCCGGCCGAAAAGCGCGCGGTGATCGAGGCGGCCGTGGCCACGGTGGGCGGCCGGGTGCCGGTGCTCTCCGGCGTAGCCGAATACACCAGCGATCATGCTGTGAGTTTCGTGCGCGACATCGAAAAACTTGGCGCTGACGGCGCGATGGTGCTGCCGCCGATGGTCTACAGGACCGACCCGGGCGAGACACTGGCCCATTTCCGAAACGTCGCGGAAGCATCGCCCCTGCCGGTGATGATCTACAACAATCCGGTCAGCTATGGCACTGATGTCAGCCCGGATATGTTTGCTGAGCTAGCGGATATCGAGACCATTGTCGCGATCAAGGAATCCTCCGAGGATCCGCGCCGCATCACCGACATCGTCAATACCTGCGGCGATCGCTACGCATTGTTTTGCGGAGTCGATGACTTAATCTTGGAAAGCGTCAGCGTTGGCGCCATCGGCTGGGTCGCGGGTCTGGTCAACGCCTTTCCGGTGGAGACGGTGCGCTTGTTTGCGAGCGCGCAAGCCGGACGCATCGAAGAAGCACGCGCGATCTACCGCTGGTTCATGCCGATGCTCCACCTCGACACTCTCCCCAAGCTCGTCCAGTACATCAAGCTGGCAAACCAGATGACGGGATTGGGCAGCGAATGGGTGCGTCCCCCGCGCCTCGCGCTCGAAGGCGAGGAGCGCACGCGCATCGAAGCCATCATCCGCCGCGGCATCGAGACCCGGCCCTCCGCGTCGGCAAAGGCCGCGGAATAGTTTGCGGACAAGATCACGCTCTAATCGCCTGCCAGAATGCGCACGGTGATCGGCTGGCCCTTGCCGACCCAGGGACAGGCGCTGACCCCGACCAGGCAGTCCATCTCGGCGAGCATTTCAATATGCGCCGGCTCGGCCAGATCCTTCAACACCATCTCCATGCGGCCGGTTTTCCCATCGATCTTGGTCTCCTGAAACGCATTGAACGGGCTTGGCACGTCTTCGGGCGGGATATCGTAGGGTTTGAGCGCCTCGCTCAGGTTCTCCCAGCAACCGTGCTCGGGAACCTGATCGCGCTCGACCCCAAAGCGCTTCTTGACTTCGTATTTCTCGTAAAGATCGCTCCGGAAGCGCGCGTAGCTCGACGCCGAGCACATGCCAAACTCAATATCGTGCTCGCCGAGCCGCAACGAATCAGTGATGATCCGGAACATCGGATTGTTGGATTTCGAATAGAGGATGTCGCCCGTGGTGACGAAGATCTTGCTTTGAAGGACCTTGGTCCGGGCTTGACAAAAACGCTCGCGCACATCGTGGAGATTGAAGAACACGACGTCGGCGGTGGTTTTGCCCTCCAGGCGTAGCACCTGACCTTGTCGGACTTCATAGGCGCCGCCGGTATTGTAAGCCAGGGTGTATTCTTGTGTGAGTGTCATATGTTGTTGCTCTCGCTAGTCAGGCCGGCGTCTCCAGGAAAATTGAAACTGGCCTGTTTCGTGTACTTTGGAAATGCCGATCCCACTCAATCCACCGGATCGTCGAGGAAGTGGCGGCCTTCGCGGTCCTCGATCTCGATGACCCAGAGGTCGGGGTCGTAGCCGCGCTGACGGGTAATATAGGCGTCGGCCTCGGGCTCGGCGACGGGGGCCGCGCCGGTGCCGGACAGCCAGCGCCGCTCTCCATCGAGCCCGGTACTCGGCGTGAAGACCTCGCAGCCCCCGTCCAGCCGATTGACCTTGATGAGAACCGCGCCGGCGGTCTCGTCGCCCTTGGCAACGACAAACGCCGACACACCGGCCACCTCGCAGCGCCGGATATGCGCCCTAACCCAGATCCCTGCTTTCAGCCGTGCCGTCATCTATCGCCTGACTGGAATTGTGAAACTTCCTACTACAAATTACCAAGTTGGGAAATTAAGTATTTGGGGAAAGAGTAAAGTTCTTCTGGCGATGCGACGTTGGTGCGATTTTCACGTATTTAGCGTTTACTTGGATAACATCGGTTTGGCAGGAGTCTCCATTCCATGACGCAATGCCCATGTGGCTCCGATCAGACCCTTGATGGCTGTTGCGGGCCGATCATCAAGGGCACGCCGGCGCCGACTGCCGAGACGTTGATGCGCGCGCGCTATACCGCCTTTGTGCTTGGCGAAATTGATTATCTCGTCGACACGCTGTCCGAGGATATTCGCGGCGACTTCGATCGGATCGAGGCCGAGAATACAGCCGGTGATGCAAAGTGGCAGGGCTTGGACGTTCGCGCCGTCACCGATGGCGGCGAAGACGACGAAATCGGATTGGTCGAATTCGTGGCGCGATTTAGCCTGGGCGGCCAACAGCGGGCCCATCACGAAATAGCTGAATTCCGCCGCGAGGAGGGTCGCTGGATGTGCGTCGGCGGAACGATGGATCCAAAAGGTAAACCACGAAAAGTCGTTAAAATCGGTCGCAACGCGCCCTGTCCTTGCGGCTCGGGGAAAAAATACAAGAAGTGCTGTGGGGCCTGATGGAGCGGTGCTTTGAATGTACGGCGTGCGGCAAATGCTGTTACGGGCAATTGCCGCTTACCCTCAACGACGCCGTCGCCTACGCCGATCGCTTTCCCTTGGCTATGCTGTGGACGATCATACGGCAAAGCGCGAAATCCTTTGCCATTACCGCCCGCTTGGGCGTTGTCGTGAATATTGGAAAACGCAAACGGGTCGCCGTACGGATCACCCCGGTTTCCTACATGCCGCCTTCAATTCCCTGCCCCGCATTGGCGACCGATGATCGCTGCTCCATCCACGCCGACAAGCCGTCACGATGCCGGACCATGCCGTTTTTTCCCTATCGCGAAGAGGAGGACCAGGCCGATCTGCTGATCCCCCGCCAGGGATGGTTGTGCGATACCTCCGCGTCGGCGCCGGTCGTTTACCGGGACAGGAATATAGTTCACCGAGAGGATTTCGATCGCGAACGCCAGGAACTTGTCGATCAGACGCCGGTTTTGCGTGCCTACGCGCAAGGGGTGATGGCAAAGGCGCCCAATGTAGTGGCGGCGCTCGAGAAAGCGGCGAATACACCGAGAGGGGGCACGGTGGTGCTCAATTTCACCGCGTTAGCGTCCCGGCTTCCCCAGATGGACATGACCGACTTCGCTCGAAAGCAGCTTCCGGTGTTGACCGCGTTCGCGGATAAAACGGCCGGCATGTCCGATGCTGCGGATTTTCACCGCTATTACCGCGACAACGCCGCGGGAATGAAACGATTCCTGGAACGGGCTTAGCTGAAGGTTTGGAAAGGCGGAAATGTGGCTGGGCGGTGGAAACAACCGATCATTCGCATCAATCGCAAATTAATAGGTATACTGTCCCCGTCTTAAAATTGGCCCGCGGTCTTGAACGCGGCAAGGGCTTCATCGAGGTCGGCTTCGCTGTGTTCGGCGGTGACGATAGCGCGCAGGCGGGCGGCATCACGCTCGACGATGGGGAAAGCCACGGCGACAACGAAGACACCGAGCTCAAGGAGCCGATCGCGCAGGCCGGTGGCTCTGGCGGCCTCGCCGACGATGATGGGGATCAGTGGCCCTTCCCCCGTTCCGGTATCGAAACCGAGCGCGCGTAAGCCTTCTCGGAAATAACCGGCACGGGACCATAAGCGCGTGACGCGCTCGGGCTCGGCCTCGAGGATATCGAGGGCCTTGAGGCTCGCGGCGGTATCGGCCGGGGTCAGAGTCGAGGCGCTGAAGAAGGTGGCGCGGTGGCGTTGTTCGAGCCATTCGATCAATTCGCCCGAGCCGGCGATATAGCCGCCCATCACGCCGAGCGCCTTTGACAGGGTGCCGATCTGGATATCAATTTTTCCTTTGAGGCCGAAATGCGCGGCCGTTCCCTTTCCTCCCGGCCCCAGCACGCCGACGCTGTGGGCATCGTCGACCATGGTGATGGCGCCGTGCCGGCGCGCCGCCGCGCGCAATTCGGGCAGTGGCGCGATATCGCCGTCCATCGAAAATAGCCCGTCTGTGACGACGACGAGACGACGCGCGCCGTCCTTTCGCGCCTGCGCCATCTTGGTTTCGGCATCTGCGGCATCGCCGTGGCGGTAGACCAGGACCCGGGCGCGGGACAGGCGCGCGCCATCGACGATGCTGGCGTGGTTGAGGGCGTCGCTGACAATTGCGTCTTTTTCATCGAACAGAGCCTGCAGGGTGCCGAGATTGGCGGCATAGCCGGTCTGGGTGATGAGCGCCGCTTCGCATCCCTTGAACGCAGCCAACCGCCGTTCGAGCTCGTCGTGCAGGGGCAGGTTGCCGCAGGCATTGCGTGCCGAGGCTACCCCGGCGCCGTAGCGCTCGATCGCTTTTATCGCGGCTGCCCGCACGTCCCTGTGGTTGGCCAGACCAAGATAGTTGTTGGCTGCGAGGTTGATGACCGGCCGGCCGCTCAGAATTGTACGCGGCCCTTGCGCCGCCTCCAGCGTCGGCCACTGCATGGCGAAGCCATCAGTCTTGAGCCGGTCCAACGCCGGGGTCAGGAAATCCAGCGGCCCGTCTGTTCTGTTTGCCATCGCCCTGCTCTGGTATCTCGGCCGGTGCGGCCCCGGTCACTGGGACAACGCCAGTCTGCCATCCGCTTCCCGCGCAGTGATCGGGGTCGTGGTACAAGCGAGGACCTAGGTGATAAATAGATCGGAGTCCATCTAGTCTGGGAGCAACCAAACGATCATGAACGAATTGAACTCTGTCCCCGTTGGTGACTCGAATGGCTAGCCGCCGGGCAGCAAATCAATACATCGGCGCGGAATTTCCATGAAAGAGAAGGAGATGATCGATCTCGTGAAGCGGTATTTCAACGGTGTCGACAATGAGGATATTGCGGCGGTCAGCGCTACCCTTACCGATGATTGCGTCTTTACGGTCGAAACCCACGGCGTGAGGCTGCAGGGCAGCGAGGAGATCAAAGGCATGTTCATGCGGCTTTGGGACAACCATGCGTCGGTCCGCCACCAGGAATTTGTTTATGTACCAGCCCCCAAGGACGATCGCATCGCGGTGAGATTTGCTGTCGTCAACACCCATCACGACGGCAGCCAGACCCACAAATCCAACTGCAACTTCTTTGAAATTCGCGATGGGCGTTTTGTTCGTGTTGCGGTCTACATGGCTGGCGAGAACACCCTCAACACCGCCTAATATGGTCTCGAATTCGGCAATTATATTAAATCATGCGGGTCCTCACACAACCTCGAAGCCGTGCGCATAGGGGTCGCGCTCGTCGATCACGATGGTGTTGAACCCGGTAATCCGGGCCCAGCCTTCGATGGAGGGGATGATGCCAGCGTGGTTGCCGACGCTTGCGGTATCCTCGACACGGCCGCGAAAGAGGCTGCCGATGATGCTCTCGTGGACGAACTCGTCACCCACCTTGAGCGCTCCCTTGGCGACGAGCTGGGCCATCCGCGCCGAAGTTCCTGTGCCGCACGGACTGCGGTCGATCGCCTTTCGGCCATAGAAGACCGCGTTGCGGGCGTCGGCTTCTTTGGCCTTGGGTTTGCCCGTCCATAGGATGTGAGAGACCCCGAAGATGCTTGCATCCTCGGGATGCACGACCTCGACCGCCTCGTTGAGAGCATCGCGCAGGAGTGGCGAGAGACGCTGAATATCGAGCGGCGTGAGCTCGTCCATGTCGCGATAATTGGCCTGAGGCTCGACGATGGCATAAAAATTACCGCCATAGGCGATATCGACGCTGAGCGTGCCGATCCCGGGAACCTCGACGCTCACTCCCTGCAGCGCGAGGTAGGAGGCGACATTGCGGATGCGCACGGCTTCCACGTTTGCGCCGTTGCGTCTATAGGACGCCTCGACCGGACCGGCCGGCGTATCGAGACGAAGCACGCCTTCTTTCTTCGGCGTGATGAGGTCTTGTTCGATAGCCACTGTCACCGTGCCGATCGTTCCGTGCCCGCACATCGGCAGGCAACCGCTGGTTTCGATGAAGACGACGCCGAGATCGCAATCCTCGCGCGTCGGCGGGTAGAGGACGCTGCCCGACATCATGTCGTGGCCGCGCGGCTCGAACATCAGCCCGGTGCGGATCCAGTCATACTGGTCAACGAACTGCGCGCGCCGGGCGCTGGCATCGCCAGCGTCGAGCTTCGGCGCACCGCCGGTCACCACGCGCACCGGATTACCGCAGGTGTGAGCGTCGATGCAAGTGAAGGTGTGCCGGGCCATGAGATGCCGTTCCGCCGTTCGAAAAAGCGTCACGCATCCTGAGCGTGCGCCACCGGCGTTGCAAGCGACGACGCGCTTGGTGAGATCGGGCCGCGCATTGTCTCGAAGGGCGATCTGGTTCACCGCGGCTTCATCCGCCCACCGATTGGGCTATAGTGCGGTGCAATGTCGAAGGCGGCGGAAAACATCACCGGGC
>JAPULJ010000360.1 GCA_027295145.1 Alphaproteobacteria bacterium
CGGGCGGGTAAGAAATCACTCGGCTTGTGGCTGGCGATGGGCAGCCCGGCGGCGGCGGAGATCGTCGGCCTGGCCGGCTACGACTTCGCCCTGAGCGACCTCGAGCATGGTCCAGGCGATATCGAGAACGCGGTTGCCCAGATGCAGGCCATGTCGGCGGCGCCGACGACGGCGCTGGTGAGGGTGGCAACAAACGATCACATATACATTCGCCGCGCGCTCGATGCCGGGGCCGAGGGCATCATGGTGCCGATGATCGAGAGCGCCGAGGAAGCCGCCACCGCCGTCGCCGCCTGCCGCTTTCCGCCGCGCGGCATCAGGGGCAGCGCCACCTCACTGATCCGCGCCACCGATTACGGGATGCGCGAGGCCGACTATATCGAAGGTTTCGAGGATAACCTCTTGATCCTGTGCCAGATCGAAACCCTGAAGGGGATCGAGAATATCGAGGAGATCGCCGGCGTCGAGGGTATCGATCTGCTGTTTGTCGGCCCCTCGGATATCTCGACTGTCATGGGTTTCGCCACGGAACGCGACCATCCCGAAGTCAAGACGATGTTGTCCCGGGTCGAGACCCGGATCAAGGCCACGGGAAAATGGATGGGCACCGTACCGCGCTACGGCATGAGCCCGCCCGAGCTCTTCGCGCTTGGCTACGACATGGTCTCCGGCGGCAGCGATTCGGGCCTAATCCGCAACGCTGGCTTAGCCCAGATGAAGGCGCACCGTGAAGCCAACGATAGAGGCTGAGCCAAACCGTGCTTTCGTGTTGCTATTACCCAGCCGCAGCGCGCTCGCGGTCGTAGCGCTCCATGAAGCGCGGCGCCAGGCGGCGCAAGCGTGCATCGTCGATCCGCCCGCTGCGCAGCATGTAGTCGTGGGCTAACGCGACTGGCGACAAGTGCATTTTGCTCGCCATGTCCTCATACCATTCGAAGCTCGCCCGCGCGGCAGTGGTCATCTTCTCGACGATCGGGCGTCGGGCGGCCTGGTAGCCGGCCAGCGCCGCGGGCACGTCGGCTCCCGCCTCGCCGAAGGCGCGCCAAAGGGCAATCGCGTCCTCCATCGCCAGTCGCGTGCCCGAGCCGATCGAGAAATGCGCGCTGCGCAGAGCATCGCCGATCAGAACCATATTGCCGTGTACCCAATGCGCGTTGGTGATTACCGGAAAGCACCGCCAGGTCGTGTTGTTGGAGATCAGCTTATGGCCGCCGAGGTCGGGGGCGAAAACTTGCTCGGCATAAGCCATCCGGGCCTCGTCGTTCATACGATCGAGCCCCTCGCCCTCCCAGGCCGCCCGGTCGCACTCGACGAGGAATGTGCTCATGGCGTCGTTGTAAGGATAGTGGTGCGCCACAATGACGCCGCGCTCCACCGGCCGGAAGGTCAGCGTGACGGTCTCGAACCGCGCTTCGGTGCCGTACCAGGCAAAGCGGTTGGTCAGCTCGTAAATCTTTGTTGCGAAATGGGGCGCTCCCAGTGTTCGCACGACCGAATTGATGCCGTCGGCGCCGACCACGGCGTCGTAGCCCGTGAGTGCATCCAGCGTCGCGATGCGGTTCTCGTAGTCGATATCTACGCCGACCCGCCCGCAAAACCCCTGCAGGATCCTCAAGAGATCGAGCCGGGCGATTCCGGAGAAGTTCACCCCATCGATGGTCACCCGCTCGTCGTGGCGGACGATAGTGTGGTTGTCCCAGGCCTTGATTGCCCCGATGATCGCCTTGAACGATTCCTCGTCGGCCTCCTCGAAGTAGGGCAGCGCCATGTCGGAGAATACAACGCCGAATCCGTAGGTCGCATCGGGCGTGTTCTGCTCGAAGACGCGGACATGGATATTCGGGTCGCGCTTCTTCATCAGGTAAGCGAAGTAGAGCCCCGATGGGCCACCGCCAACGATCGCGATCTTCATCGCTTGTCCCCGCCTCTTCACGACACGGCGCGGCCCTTGCCTTCGGCGGCCAGCCGCTTGGCAATATCATCGCGCAGCAAGCCTTTGCTGGTCTTGCCGACTTTGGTGACGGGGAAGTTGTCGACCACCTCGATCCGTTCCGGCCATTTGAACCTGGCCAATCCGATCCCCTCGAGAAAGGCGCCGAGTTCAGCAACGTCGGGTGCGGCCGCGCCGGCCTCGGGGATGATATAGGCGCAGATACGCTCGCCGAACATCCGGTCGGGCATGCCGATCACGGCGACCTCGCGCACGGCCGGGTGGTCGAGCACCATACGCTCGACCTCCTCGGCGCTGATCTTCTCGGCCCCCCGGTCGATGTTGTCCTTCTCGCGCCCGGCGAAGGCAAAATAGACGGTACCGTCGATCTCGGGCGCTTCCATAAGATCGCCGGAGCGGTAAAAGCCATCGCTCGTGAAGGCCTTGGCGTTATATTCCTCGGCCCTGAAATAACCGCGGATCGTGTAGGGCCCCCGGCAGCACATTTCGCCGACCTCGCCTTGCTTGACCGGTTTTTCAGTACCCGGTTCGACCAGGATCACCTCGTCGTGCTCGGAGATCGGTCGGCCGATGCCGTGCATGCGCACATCTTCGGGATCACCTGGGAGTGTGCGCATGATCAGGCCCTCGGCCATGCCGAAGACGTGGTCGGCGGGTACGCCGAACTCGCGTGCGACGAGCGACGATTCGCCGAGGCTGATGAATTCGCGGATCGACGAAAGGTCGTAGTGGCCGATGAGCCCGGAATCGATGCAGCGCACGATGATCGGCAGAACGGCGCCACCGCAACTGACCCTCTCGCGCTCGATCGTGCCCAGGAACTGCGCCGGATCGACATCCTGCTGGAGAACGACCGCGCCGCCGCACAGATGCATCGGCATGTTGGTGATGATGAAGGCCGCGTTGTGGATCGCCGGCAGTGGCCAAAAACCGATATCGGTCTCGTCGTATCCCGAGCGCCACAGCCAGGCGCGGCAGTTGTAGAGGTACTCGCTGTGAAAGCGCGGGATAACCTTGGGGATCCCGGTGGTACCGCCGGAGAGCTGGAAGATGCCGACATCGAAAGGGTCGAGATCAAGCGCATCGATGGTCGCGCGCGCCTCGCTGGCGTCTTCCGCCTCAATCATGTCGGCGAGGCTGACCGCCCCCTTGGGCGCGGGCCCCCGGGCGACGATCAGATGCTCGATCACCGGATGGGCGTTTTGCATCTTCTGGCCGAACGCAACCAGTTCGCGCTGGCCCCAATCGGCCTGCACGATCAACGCGCGGGCGCCGGTGAAGCCGGCAAGGAAGCCGATCTCCTGCTCGCGGTGCGCCGGCAGCGTACAGACTGGAACAATGCCGGCCTTGAAGGCGCCGTGGAGCGCGAACATGAACTCCGTGACGTTGCCGAGCTGGAATAGAACCCGGTCCTTCGGGACCAATCCCAGATGCAGCAGCGCCGCCGCGGCGCGGTCCGACAGGGCATCGAGCTCGCGGTAGCTCAAGCGAAGATCGGGCGTGATGAGCGCGGTTCGATCGGCAAAGCGCATGGCGACGTCGTGCAGCGCCTGACCCAGCGTTTCGTCGGTGAGCACGCCGAGCTCGCGGTATCGCGCGACCTCCTCGGCTGGATGATAGACGACCCCCTCGATGGGATCGCGCGGGTGGGTCATGGCTGGCTCCCGTGGCCTGCCGCTACGGCGCCG
>JAPULJ010000361.1 GCA_027295145.1 Alphaproteobacteria bacterium
GACATCACCACCAAATCACAGAGAAACGCGAACCTATCGGAGTAACAAAAATGTCTATTCCACTCAGACGCCTAGTCACTTACGCTCTTTCGGGATTACTGATGATCGTTGCGAGCACCTTGCCCGTATTGGCCCATAAGAATGCGCCGCCGCCCAAGCCCACAGGCCCGGCCATTTCGGCCAAGTTCCCCTACCAGTACAAATTCATCGAGGTTCTCGGCTCCAAGATGGCCTATGTCGACGAGGGCAAGGGCGATCCGATTCTCTTTATTCACGGCAATCCAACTTCGTCCTATCTTTGGCGCAATATAATGCCCTACGCCAAACCCTATGGCCGGATCATCTCGATCGACCTGATCGGCATGGGGAAGTCGGATCAGCCCAACATCGCCTATACTTTTCGAGATCATGCCAAATACCTCGGTGGCTTCATCGAAGCGCTTGGCCTAAAGAACATCACGTTCGTGATCCACGATTGGGGCTCAGCCCTCGGTATGGATTACGCGCGGCGCAACGAAAGCAACGTAAAGGGGCTCGTCTTCATGGAAGCAATCGTCCCCCCAGGCATGCCCGCCCCGAGCTACGAGGCGATGGGTCCGGCGGGCAACTTCTTTCGGCAGTTGCGTACACCTGGTGTCGGCGAAAAAATGGTCCTTCAAAATAACTATTTCGTCGAGGTGGTGCTGCCGAAGTTGGGCACCGTGCGTAACTTGACCAAGGCGGAAATGGATGTCTATCGCGCGCCCTATCCGACACCGAAAAGCCGCAAGCCGACCCTTGTTTGGCCCCGGGAAATTCCTATCGGCGGCCAGCCGGCGCACACCACCAAGATCGTTCTTATGAATGGTGCCTGGCTCAAGAAAACCGATCTACCGAAGCTCTATTTTTATGCGGAACCGGGCGCTCTCAACCCATCATTCGTCGTAAAGTATCTTCAAAAAAACCTGAAGAATATCGAGACCCGCTATGTCGGAGTCGGCACCCATTTCATCCAGGAAGACCATCCCCATGTCATCGGGCGCGGCATCGCCGATTGGCTGAGGCGCTTGGGTGATTGATACGGGAAAACGATAGATGGGCAGCGGCAGGCCAAGGCGGCGCGTATTACTGGTCTATCTGATTGCCGGCTTCCTTTTGTTGGCAACGGCGCTGGTCTGGGGATACGCGCTGCTCAGCGAAATGCCGCTGCCCGGTTTCGAGCTGTCCTCGGAATCGGTCGCCAAGCTGATCCGCTCGTGGGGAGCATGGGGAATCGCCGCGACGATCGGGCTGATGATCGTTCACTCCTTCGTGCCCTTCCCGGCGGAGTTCGTCGCCATTGCCGCCGGTATGGTCTATGGGCCGGTGTGGGGCACGGTGATCACCTGGGTCGGGGCAATGTGCGGTGCGCTGCTCTCCTTCGGGCTGGCCAAGCTCTGCGGGCGGCCGCTGGTCAAGGCCTTGGTCCGTGAGCGTCATTGGCGGAAGATCGATCGATGGACCGAGAGCCAAGGCGCCTCGACCCTGCTCGCCGCCCGCCTCATTCCGGTCATTGCCTTCAACCTGATCAACTACGCCGCCGGCCTGACCTCGATTTCGTGGTGGACATTCATTTGGACGACAGGGCTCGGCATCCTGCCGCTGACCATGCTGATGGTGTCGATGGGCGACCAGATGCACTACCTGACCTTGAGCGAGTGGGGTCTGTTCGCGGTTTTCGCGGGTTGTTTCTGGTTTCTGATCTATGCGCTACGCCGCTGGCGCATCGGGGCGGCGAAAAGGCCCTGAGGCGCGCTCAGCCGCTGAACTGGAACAACCGAAACCGCGAGCGGAGATTGGGGTTCAGGGGCACTTCGCGCAGCCAGACCGGAGCCCGGCCTTGCAAGAGGCGACGGTAGAACGTATCGGCGCTCCCCGGCCGGGCGAAAGCGGCCTCGTGCAAACCGCCTGGACACAGGAGGATCAGGCCGACGCCGCGGGTGCGCAGGTCGGTCCGTGCCTTGGCGGGGTCGATCGCTGTCATGATCCGATAAGCCGCTAGGATGCCTGCGCTGTTGCGGTGGTAGGGGGTGGCGATCACCCGATGGGGGGTGCGGTAGAGCAACTCGGGCCCGAAATCGGTAGCCGCGAGGATGGTCGTGCGGCGCTGTCCGAGCCCGTTCGGATCGGCGAGGTGGCGCGCCAGAAGCGGCAGCGCGCAGTCGATCTTCTTGCGCGCGGACGCGCTTGCGGAGGCGGGAAGAGCAACGCCAAGGACCGGCAACCCGGCGACGAAGCCGAAAACAGCGAGCCCGCCCATTACAGCTCGCATGGGGCGAGCGACCCCTGCTTCGACCCGCGCCAGCAAGCGGGTCAGCATCACGGCGAAGGCCGGCAACAGCAAGAGTATGGGATAGGCGACGGCGCGAAGCTGCAAAAGTGCAATGGGAACAAATAACGCCGCCCCCAAACACAGATAGATCATCACCCGCCGGCGCTCGGGGTCGGCATCGCGCAGTGCCAGCCAGGCGAGGAACGGCGCCGCCGGCAGGGCCATACCGAGCCAGAAGACCACCCGGCCGAGGGAGAAATTCTCTAGCGAAAGAATCGGCTTGGCTTCCTTTATGTAATCGAACCAGATCGGCTTGATGCCGGGATGCATGTTGACCATCGGACCGAGATAGAATTTTGGAAACACGAGCCATAGAGCCAGGGCCGCCGTCAGCACACCGGCCCCCGCGAGGATGAACCGCGCACGCGCATTGACGCACAGGGCGCCGCGCTGGTTGAGTACGCCAAGCACCCCCCAGAGCGCGGCATTCACAACCAGCAGCGTCAGGGTGACGATCGAGATGCGGTCGAATTCCACCACCAGCATCTGGTCGAATGGGCGTTCGAGCAGCATCGCGATGGCCGCACCGGCAAGCAACGAGATCGAGACGCTCAATCCTTTCTTGGCGAAATCCTCGCGCCTGAAGACCCAGAATATTCCCAGCGCCAGGAGATTGAGGAAGACCGCAGCCAGAGATTCGACGCTGATCCACAAAGCCATCGCCGCAACCGCGCCGGCGCCGATGCAAATCGACGCCCGATAGGGCCGCGTCAGCAAACGAACCGTAAATCCAATCGACAAGACGAACAAAAATAGGATCAGACTATGGTGATCGGCCCGCCCGGCGATGAAATTCACCAGCACGGCCGGTTGGAAGAGAAACAGAAGACCCAGAAAGAACCGGCTCCTGGCATCGAGGACCGGGCGCATCCCCCATAGGAATGCGAGTAGCGTTGCCAACTGGAGGAGCGGGCTGATCACCGCCCCTGACCAGAAGACCGCTGCCTTCAACCCGGTGAACGGCGCGGCCAGCCCAGCCCCACCGAGGAGCAAGATATCGAAGGCCCGCGTCCAGTGCAGAAATTCCCCGAAGGGCGCGTTGCTGAACGGATAGAGCGAGGAATACCATGCGCCGTCGCCGAGCAAATGCAGCACGCGGTTCACCCGCATATAACTGTCGGGTCCGAATAGCCCGCCCTCGCGCACCGGCGACAATCCGCTTATGACAAAAATGGCTTGCAGGCCGACGCAGAGCAGCACCAGAGCCCAGATATCGATGGATCGAAGACGAAATTGCATGGATTCCTGCTGGCCGCGAATCTCGCCGCGCAAGACGGCGAAGTCCCAGCTTTCCTGCGCATTTTCCCCCCCGTGGCTTGACAAAGGCTTAACCAACCGCAACCAAGGCGGAAGCGACGAAGGTTGGGGACTGCTTACCGCCTATCGCCCTTGAAAATCTTGACAGAACACCGCACCTGACTATAGTTCGCGCGATCGAGGCGGGCGCGCAGATTAGAGCCCGCCTTTCATATGTATTCAGTGGTAAAAACGATGTTCGCAGTGGTTCGCACCGGCGGCAAGCAGTACAGGGTCGCCAAGGATGATGTTATTCTGGTCGAGAAGCTCAGCGGCGAGGCCGGCGAGACGATCGTCCTCGACGATGTGCTCTCGGTAGGCAGCGGGGAAAGCCAGACCATCGGTACCCCTTCGGTCGCCGACGCTTCGGTCGCCGCCACCGTGCTCGAACAGACCAGGGGCGCCAAGATCCTCGTCTTCAAGAAACACCGGCGTAAGAAGTACCGGCGCACGCATGGCCACCGCCAGCGGCTGACGGCGCTTCGGATCACCGAAATCCTGACCGACGGCAAGAAACCCACGGCAGGCAAGAAGGCTGTCGCCAAGAAGCCCGAGACCAAGCCGGCCGAAGCCAAAAAGCCCGAAGCAAAGAAGCCCGAAGCAAAGAAAGCGGACGCCAAGCCGGCCAAGGCTGAAACAGCCAAGAAGCCCGCCGCCAAGGCAAAGTCCGGGGCCAAGCCGGCAGCCAAGGCAGAGACAAAGCCAAAGACCAAGAAGGCAGCGCCAAAAAAGGCCGCGGCGAAGAAGACGTAAGGAGACTTACCTCATGGCTCATAAAAAGGCAGGCGGCAGCTCGCGAAACGGCCGCGACTCACCGGGCCAGCGGCTCGGCGTCAAAAAATTTGGCGGCGAGGCGGTGCTCGCGGGCAACATCCTTGTCCGTCAGCGCGGTACCAAGTTCCATCCGGGCGAAAACGTCGGCATGGGCCGCGACCACACGCTGTTCGCGCTCACCGAGGGGCAGGTCAAGTTCCTCCACAAGGCACGCGGGCGCACATACATCACGGTGGAGCCGCGGAGCTGATCCGCGCCCCCGCCTTTGGTTTGTGTATAGGGGGAATGGCTGCCGTTCCCCCTTTTTCGTGGCTAGAGCATGGTGTTTTCAAATGGACACGGTTTGATGGGGCCAAGCGGCCCTTCTTGTAGGAGCGAGGCGCCGCACGATACAGGGGTACCGGGCAAGCCTCGCGACGCACCCGAAGGGCCGCTTCGCCCCACCCAGAGGCCGGGTTTCCTTTCGTCGTGGCAGCGTTGCGCCCCTTTGCCGATGCTCCGGCATCGCCATGCGGGGCGCGCCTTGCCACGACGAAAGGAAACCTGGTCAAACCGTATCCATTTGAAAACATCATGCTCTAAAATATGAAGTTCCTCGACCAGGCAAAAATCTATATCCGTTCCGGTGACGGTGGCGACGGCTGCGTGTCGTTCCGGCGCGAGAAGTATATCGAGTTCGGCGGTCCCAACGGCGGCGACGGCGGGCGCGGCGGCGACGTCATCGCCGAGGCGGCCGAGGGGCTCAATACCCTCATTGATTACCGCTACAGCCAGCATTTCAAGGGCAAGCGCGGCGTCCATGGCATGGGCAGCAACCGCACTGGCGCCGGCGGCAAATCGGTAATCCTCAAGGTTCCGACCGGCACCCAGATCCTGAGCGAGGATCAGGGTTTCGTCATCGCCGACCTCGTCACGCCGGGACAGCGCGTGGTGCTGGCCAAGGGCGGCGACGGCGGCCGCGGCAATGCCCGTTTCAAATCCTCGACCAACCAGGCCCCGCGCCGCGCCGACCCCGGCTTTCCCGGCGAAGAGCACTGGCTGTGGCTGCGGCTCAAACTGATCGCCGATGCCGGGTTGGTCGGCCTGCCAAACGCCGGCAAATCGACCTTCCTCGCTTCGGTCAGCCGGGCTCGACCCAAGATCGCTGAATACCCCTTCACCACCATTCACCCCCATCTGGGCGTCGTCCATTTCGACACAAATGAATTCGTGCTGGCCGACATCCCCGGGCTGATAGAGGGCGCTTCCGAGGGCAAGGGCATCGGCGACCGCTTTCTGGGGCATATCGAGCGCTGCGGCGTGCTGTTGCACCTGGTTGACGGCACGCTAGACGACGTCACCGACGCCTACCGCACGATCAGAAGCGAGCTTGATGCCTACGGACACGGGCTGGAGGATAAATTTGAGATCGTCGCGCTGACTAAGATTGACGCGTTGGATAAGGACGAGATCGCCAAGAAATATCGCGCTTTGAAAAAGATCACCGGCGCGAAAATTATGCCCGTCTCGGCAGTGTCCCATAGCGGCGTCGACGAAATCCTGCGCGCGATTATCGCCCGGATCGATGTGGTCCGCGAGGAAGCAGGCGAACGAGAAACCAAGGCCTTCGCGCCATGAGTGCCCGCGCGGGCAAACCTGTGAAGAGCAAGGCAGCTATGCCCGGCCTTGCCGGCGCCAAGCGCATCGTCGTCAAGATAGGCTCGGCGCTGCTCGTCGATGAAGCCTCGGGCGAGGTTCGGCGCGACTGGCTCGACGCGCTGGCCGACGACATCGCCGATTGCCGCCGGGCCGGGCAGGAGATCCTTATCGTCTCCTCGGGCGCCATCGCCGTCGGCCGCCGCCAACTCGGCCTCACCGCCCGCAACCAACGCCTGGAGGACAAACAGGCGGCCGCCGCCACCGGCCAGATCAAGCTTGCCCACGCCTATCAGGAAAGCCTTGCCCGCCACGGCATCACCGTCTCGCAGATTTTGCTGACCCTGGAAGATACCGAGGCGCGGCGGCGCCACCTCAACGCTCGCGGCACCCTCACCAGCCTGCTGAAGCTGGGGGCGGTGCCGGTGATCAACGAGAACGACACGGTGGCGACCGAGGAAATCCGCTACGGCGATAACGACCGCCTTGCCGCGCGGGTGGCGCAGATGGCGAGCGCCGATCTGCTGGTGCTGCTCTCCGATATCGACGGGCTCTATACCGGCGATCCACGGTCCGAGAAAAACGTCGAGCACGTTCCGCTGGTCACCGCAATAACCGCTGACATCGAGGCCATGGCCGCCGCTGCCGCGCCCGGCTACAGCTCGGGCGGCATGGTCACCAAGCTGGCCGCCGCCAAGATCGCCTATGCGGCCGGCTGCGCCATGGCGATTACAGACGGCACGGCGCACCACCCGTTACGAGCCATGAGGGACGGCGCACGCTGCACCTGGTTCCAGCCCGAGCGCGCGCCGCTCACCGCGCGCAAGCGTTGGATCGCCGGCGCCATAAACCCGGCCGGCTCGCTGACCATCGATGACGGCGCGCGGGCTGCACTGGCCCGCGGTAAGAGCCTGTTGCCGGCCGGTGTTGTATCCCTAGCAGGTGATTTCAAGCGCGGCGATGCGGTGGTCGTGCGTGACGCCAATTCCCGCGAAATCGCCCGTGGCCTCGTCGCCTACAACGCCGAAGACGCTGCCCGCATCATCGGCCACAAAAGCGGCGAAATCGAAAAACGCCTGGGCTTTCGCGGCCGCGACGAGATGATCCACCGCGACGATTTAGTGATGGGACTGGACGGTTCGGACTAAAAGGGGATTGCCTTCTATTCCATCGCTATCGCAACGATGAAAAGGCGGCGAAATGGGAACAGCGTCACGCCGTCCGTTCGCCGAGGATAGGCAACCCTGAGGCGCTCACGATAGTCGTCGATGAATATATCCCACTCCTCACCGGCAAGCGCCTCGATCACCGGGCGCAAGGCGGTGGCGCGGACGAACTCCAGCACAGGGTCCTTGCCTTCCAGCACCTGCAGGTAGGTGCTCTCCCATATCTCGAGGCTCGCCGCGTGTGGGGCCAGAATATCGTAGTAAGTGTCAGGCGGCGCGACCGGCTCGCCCGGCATGGGAAGTACGCGCGACCAATCCCGCTCGCGGATCACATCAGCGATGAGCGTATGCGAGGGAGCATCTAAATTGCGCGGCATCTGCACCGCCAGCACGCCGCCCGGCTTCAGGCCCTGCATTAGGCGCGGAAACCGCGCCTCGTGATCGTCCAGCCAATGCAGTACGGCGTTGGAAAACAGCACGTCGGCGGGGACCGGCGCCGACCACGACGCCAAATCAGCCTCGGCCCATAACAGTTCGGAGTGGTCCTTTTCGGCCTGGGCCAGCATGTCGGGCGAATTGTCGAGCCCGGTGACGCTTGCCTCCGGCCAGCGGTTCTTGAGCAGGATGGTCGAATTGCCGGGGCCGCAGCCGAGGT
>JAPULJ010000362.1 GCA_027295145.1 Alphaproteobacteria bacterium
TGGAGATGATCATCCGCGGCACCAACGGGATGCTGTTCTATCCCGGCGACAAGACCGGCGTGCGGCTGAATTTCTGGAACACCAAATATGGCGGGCGCGGCGGCACCCAAACGGCTGGCGGATCTAGGGGCGGCAGCACGACCCTCCCGAAATTCGGCCCGGGCACGGGCGCCTCACAGACCCAGGAAGTCGCCCAACCGGCAACCGGCGCGCCGCTCTCGATCACCGGGGAAGAAAACTTCTAAAGCCCACCCAGCTTGAGCTTCGCTGGCGAGGAGCGAATATAATAGCGAGTGCAGCGGGGCGCCGAACGGCGCCCCGTTCGTTTGTGGTCCGTTATTCCCTCAACGCCGCTTGGCGCTTTGACACCAGCGCCGCCGGCGGCCTCCGCGATAGAGCCGAGCCAGTCCGGCGGCGATAAGCGCTTGGCCCAGATCTTCGCCATCTGCCGTGATCACGCGAGCGAGGACGCGTCCGGCGTATTTGCCGAAACGAATATCGCGCAAGGTGACACCGCCGCCAGCAAGCTTGCGCTCAACAAAGCTCCGCGCGGCACGCGCCATCCGCTTCTCGCGCGCGCAGCGACCGCGCAATTCCGGCGCGTCGACGCCGGACAACCGCACCTTGGTGCTGACCACCTGCCCCAGCCAGATGCGGGCTCGCACGATCAACGTGTCGCCATCATACACCTTGATGACATCGACGCGGACCGGCCCCGGCAAAGTCTCGCGCGCCGGCGCCGGCCAGACCGGCATCAAAATCAAGACCAACGCGAGTGCCGCCGCCACGCCAATCCCTCTGCATTTGGACCTTCGATCGGCGGTCGGCCTGAACATCGCGACCCCTTGTATTCCCTAAGTTGCATTTAATGGCAAATACAATTTTAATAGCTAAAAATCGTAAACAGACACTTTATAGTAGAATTAATGCGGAAATTATGCTAAGTATACAACTATAATATGCGGAAAAGGCGGGCAAATCAAGAACAATATGCGCACAAAGGGGAGATGAGATATCATGGCGCGCGACGACAATATCCGCATCTCTTCCCGCTCAACGGCGTTGCGGGGGGTAAAAGTGGCGGGGCTCATGGGGTGTTAAGGAGCAATATACTTCCCTCCTATCCCCCTTAACTCCTTCCCCAACTCCTGCGTATCATGGCGGCTATGGTGGTATCGACGCATCGGGCGCAGTTCGGGAGCAAGGCCGGGACCGTACGCGACGGCGGTGGCGACGGTGCAGGCGAAACCTCCGCCCGCGCCGTGGCGCTCGGGCTTCTGGGCGCGGTCTTGCGCAAGCGCCGACCGCTCGAGGAGGCGCTGGCGGGCGAGCCGGGGTTGGCGGAGTTGGCGCCGCGCGACCGGGCCTTTGCCCGGCTGCTTGTAGCGAGCGTGCTACGCCGACTGCCGCAGCTCGACGCGTTGATCAGCCAGGCGCTGCGCCAGCCGTTGTCCGACGAGGCGTGGGTTGTTCAGGACATATTGCGTCTTGGCGCGGTGCAACTTCTGTTTCTCAAGACCCCGGCCCATGCCGGGGTCGGCGAGACGGTGGCGCTCGCCGATGCCGGCAATCTGCAGCGCTTCAAGGGCCTGATCAACGCAGTCTTGCGCCGCCTCGACCGTGAAGGCGCCGCTTGGGTAGGAGCACAGGACGGGGCTCGAATCAACACACCAGATTGGTTGTGGCGATCGTGGAGCGATGCCTATGGCGCAGAGCAGTGCGAGGCAATCGCGCACTCGCATTTGCGCGCGCCGCCGCTCGACCTCACCCCGCATGGCGAAGCTGCTTCGTTGGCCGAAGAACTCGGTGCGCACCGATTGCCGACCGGCAGCTTGCGTTTGGCCGAGGCGGCGCCGGTCGCCTTGTTGCCGGGATACGACGCGGGCGCCTGGTGGGTGCAGGATGCCGGCGCGGCGCTGCCGGTTCGTCTTCTCGGCAATGTGGCAGGCCGAACGGTGATCGATTTGTGCGCTGCCCCGGGGGGCAAGACCGCCCAACTTGCCGCCGCCGGCGCATCTGTGATCGCTGTCGACCGCTCGCAAGCGCGGATGGCGCGCCTGGGCGAGAATTTGGACCGCCTCGGCCTCAATGCGACGCGCGTCATCGAGGATGCGGCGCGCTGGCGGCCGGACGAACCGGCCTGGGCAGTGCTGCTCGACGCTCCTTGTTCGGCGACCGGCACGATCCGGCGCCACCCGGACATCCAGCGGCTCAAGACCGAAGGTGATATCAGGCGCCTGACCGTCATCCAGGACCGCTTACTGGCGGCTGCGCTCGATATGCTGCGCCCCGGAGGGACGCTGGTCTATTGCGTCTGCTCGTTGCAAGCGCAAGAGGGCGAGCAGCGGATCGCCGAATTCCTGGCTGGCGGTGCGCCGGCCAAACTTGTGCCCATCGATGTAAGTGAGCTAGGACCCGTCGATGCCGGCAATTCCGCCGGTGAGGCAGCCTTCCTCACGGCCCACGGCGAGCTGCGCACCCTGCCCTGTCACTGGGCCGAATGGGGCGGCATCGATGGCTTCTATGCCGCCCGCTTGCAGCGACTCTGACAAGCTGATACCAAAGCGCATGACGCGGTCGATCCGTATCGCGCCCTCGATTCTCGCGGCTGACTTCGCCCGGCTTGGCGATGAATTGCGCGCCGTGACCGAGGCGGGCGCCGACTTCATCCACATCGACGTGATGGACGGTCATTTCGTTCCCAACATCACCATCGGCCCGGAGGTCGTAGGCGCCCTGCGCGAGCACTCTGCGCTGCCCTTCGATGTGCATCTGATGCTCTCGCCGGTCGATCCTTTCATCCCGCTCTTCGCCGCGGCCGGCGCCGACATCATTACCGTTCATCCTGAATCCGGCCCGCACCTGCATCGCAGCGTGCAATTGGTAAAGTCTCTGGGCAAGAAGGTCGGGGTGGCGCTCAATCCCGGGACCCAAGTCGAGGCGATCGACAACGTGCTTGGCGAGCTCGATCTGGTGCTGGTGATGAGCGTCAATCCGGGCTTCGGCGGGCAAAGCTTCATCACATCACAGCTCGACAAGATACGCGCCCTGCGTACGCGGATCGACGCCACCGGACGGGCCATTGATCTGGAAGTCGACGGCGGCGTCAATTTCGAGACCGCCGCGGCCGCCATCGAAGCCGGCGCCGACGTTCTGGTCGCCGGCACGGCCACCTTCAGCGGTGGTCCTGGCGCCTACGCCGACAACATCGAGAGACTGCGCAATGGCGCCGGCTGAACCCGCCCCAAAGCAAGAGGATTATTCCGTCAGCGAGGTGAGCGGCCCGGCGCCACTGAACCCACCTGATCCTGGCGAAGGCGATCCAGTACGGGGCGTGGAAATTCTCGAAATTGGCGTCGATTTCGCTTCTCTGGTGGAGGAGTACGAGCCCAACCCTCACGGGTTCGCTTTCCTGCGCGATCTGCGCGCGGTTCACAGCGAGGCTGCACAGGAGGTCGCGCGATCGATTCTCAGCAACTGGATAGAGTACTACGAAGATGAGCGGGATCGGCCCTGGCAGCCGGTAGTTACCGGTGAACGGCTGGTAAACTGGCTGTGCGCCCACCGATTAGTCAGCGCCGGCGCGGGGCCCGAGTTCGCCCATTCGTTCGAGCGCAGCTTCACCCGCCATGTCAAGCGGCTGCGCCGTGACTATACAAGGATGGCGCCCAACGCCGATCGATTCCGGGTTCTCAAGGCACTGATCTATGCCGGTGTCTGCCTGCCTGGCCGGCGCAAGATCGTCGGCTGGTCGCTAACCCGGCTGGAGCGCGAGATCGACTTGCAGATTTTCCCAGACGGCGGGCAGTACGAGCGCAACCCCTCGCTCCTCGCCGCCACACTCGGTGATCTGGTTGAGCTGCGCGCCTGCCTCGGCCTGGGCCTGATCAAAGCGCCGGCATGGCTGCAGCACGCGGTCGAAAGGATCGGCCCGATGGTGCGGTTCTGCCGGCACGGCGATGGCGGTCTTGCTCTCTTCAACGGCTCAGTCGAGGAAGACCCCGAAACCATCGAGCGCCTGTTGATGGCGGCGCGGGCTGGTGATAGGGCGCCGGCGAGTGCGCCGCATGCCGGTTTCGAAAGGCTTGCCCGCAAAGCATCTGTGGTCCTCGTCGATTCCGGCGGGCCGCCGCCGCACGGGCTCGATATCGACGCCCATGCCGGTACTCTCGCTTTCGAGATGAGCGTCGGCACAACGCGGCTGGTGGTAAATTGCGGCGCTTACCGAGGCGGCGATCCGACGTGGCGCAGGGCCTCGCGAGCCACCGCCGCCCATTCTACCCTGGTCGTCGAAGACACCAACTCTGCGGAAGTTCAGGACCAGGGCGGGCTGGGCCGGCGGGTGGGCAAGGTGACCGTTCGACGCGACAGTGCCGGCGGCGGCGCCGTGCTGGAGGCAACCCACGACGGATATGCGAGCCGCTTCGGGGTGGTTCACCGACGGCGGCTGACCCTTGAGACCGACGGACTTTGCCTGCGCGGCGAGGATCGTTTGCAGGGCGAGGGCGGGCGCGAATATGCCTTGCGCTTCCACCTCCACCCGACGGTCGAGGCCAGCATCGCGCCGGTGATCGCGGTCAGCGAGCCGACCGTCCAGCTGCGCCTGGCCGATGGCCAAGTTTGGTCGTTTGCAAGCGACGGACACCAGCCGGCGATCGAGGAAAGCATCTATTTCGGACGTGCGGGCCAGGGACAGCCCAGCCAGCAGATCGTGCTCGGCGGGCACTCGGAAAACGGCGAAACGCTTATATCTTGGAGCCTGAGACGGACCGCTACGGCATTGCAGAGCGGCTGATCAAAGCTGCCAGCGTCGCACACCTTCGGCCATCTCAACACCGCGCCACATCCCCTTGATATCGGCGAGCAGGCCATCCGGGGCGAGCAAGCCGCCGAGCGCCCCAGCGTCCAGTGTACGATACGCCTCGTGCGGCACTGCGCCGATGACAGCGTCGAATCCGCTCGCACCCTCCAGGTTCGGGCGCAAAATGATGCCGTAAAGCGCTTCGGCCTCGTCCAGTGCGGCGAGTGGGTCGGCGACATCGACCTCGTGGCCCAACGTTTGCATCTCACGCACCAGATCGACGATCTTGGAGTTGCGCAAATCGGGCACATTCTCCTTGAATGTGAGGCCGAGGACGAGCACCCGGCCCGATTTCCCTATGGCCGTGTGGATGCGCCGGGCGATCTGCGTACCCATGGCATCGTTGATGCGTCGCCCGGCTAGGATGATCTCGGGCTCATAGCCGACCTCGCGTGCCTTGTGGGCCAGATAGTAGGGATCGACGCCGATGCAATGCCCACCCACGAGGCCGGGGGTGAAGGGCAGGAAATTCCATTTTGTGCCGGCCGCCTCGAGGACTTCGTGGACCGAAAGGCCGAGCTTACCGAAGATTAGCGCCACCTCGTTGACAAAGGCGATGTTGATGTCGCGCTGCGCATTCTCGATTACCTTGGCCGCCTCGGCGGTGCGGATGTCGTGGGCGATGAAGGTGCCGGCCTCGCAGACCGTGCCGTAGATTTCGGCGAGGCGTCCGGCGATTTCCGGCGTCTGCCCGGCGACCACCTTGACGATTTTCTTCAACCCGTGCTCGCCGTCGCCGGGATTAATGCGCTCGGGCGAATAGCCAAGGAAGAAATCGACCCCGCATTCGAGCCCGGATGCCTCTGTCAGCACCGGCCCGCAGACTTCTTCGGTGACGCCTGGATAGACCGTACTTTCGAGCACCACGATGGCGCCTTTGCCCATCGCATTGCCGACCGTAGCGCAGGCCGCGCGCACCGCGCTTAAGTCGGGAAGGTTGGCCGCATCGACCGGCGTCGGCACGGTGATCAGATAGATGTCGGCGCCGGCGATAGCGCTCGCCTCGTAAGTGAAATCGGCCGAACTGGATTTCAGATCCTTGGCCGCGATCTCGCGGGTCCGGTCCTCGCCTGCGTTCAGCTCATCGATTCGCTTGGCGTCGGCGTCGAACCCGGTAACGGGAAAATGCCGGGCCAGCGCGACGGCCAGCGGCAGCCCGACATAGCCGAGGCCGATAATGGCGATTTTGGGGATATCGGGCATAAGTCAGTGCCGCACGCAGGGCTGCGAAAAACCGATCAACTAGCCAGCCGCCGCCCGCTTGTCAATCGCTGTAAACTTGACGTTCATACAATGAACGTTATAGGTTCACGTGTTGAACAGAACCGCTTTCAGAGCGGATCGGCGCGCGGAACGAGTACTTCGTACGCTTGGTGGGCAGCAGCATGAGCAAATCCGAGCAGGCCTCGGCCGGCAACAAGACGGAAATCACCCTCGGCGTTCTCGAAGCGGTCGAGGAGAACAGCGCAGTGACCCAGCGTTCGGTTGCTTCCGAACTCGGCATCGCACTCGGCCTGACCAACGCCTACCTCAAGCGCTGCATCAAGAAGGGCCTAATCAAAGTCAACCAGATCCCCCCCAACCGCTACGCATACTACCTGACGCCGAAGGGGTTCGCCGAAAAGAGCCGGCTGACGGCGGAATATCTTTCCGCTTCATTCACCTTCTTTCGCCGTGCCCGGACCCAGTGCGAGGCGATCTTGAGCGAATGCGCCGGCCAAGGCTGGCGGCGGGTCGCCCTTATCGGCGATGGCGACCTTGCCGAAATCGCCACCTTGTGCGCCCGCGAGTTCGATTTGGAGCTGGTCGGCGTGCTCGGCGATGCGCCGGCGCCGTCGGGCCGGGCGGGGCTGCCGGTGGCCGGCGATCTTGACGCTTTGGGCGAATTCGATGTGGCCGTGATCACCGATCTCGAAAACCCACAAGGTGCCTTCGAACGAGTCCGCGGGCGCCTGCCCGAAGCCCGCGTGCTGGCTCCGGCAATGCTGCGGATCAGGCGGACCACCAGCGGCGAGAACGCGACGAGATCCGGCCGGTGAAACGCTGGTACGTCGCCAGTACCCATTCCAAGGCCGAGAGCCGGGCGCTGTGGCATCTGCGGAACCAAGGCTATCGTGCCTACTTGCCCTGCTATCGCAAGCGGCGCACCCATGCGCGGCGAACCGAGTTGGTGCCGGCGCCGCTGTTCCCCGGTTATATCTTCATTTCCGTCGATATCGACGAGACCCGATGGCATCCGATTCGCTCGACGATCGGTATCCGCCATCTGATTTGCCACGGCAACGAGCCGGTCCCCGTCCCTAAGGGCGTCGTCGAGGAAATTGTGGCCCGAGAAGACGAGCATGGGATTGTCAGCGCACCATCACTGCCGCCCTTTGCCAACGGCGAGCCGGTCAAAGTGACCGCCGGTCCATTCCTGGGCCAAATCGGATTCTTCGAGTGCGTGAGCGACGATGAACGGATCGTCATCCTGCTTGAAATGTTGGGCCGGCGGATCCGTGTGCCTCTGCAGCTGCATTCGGTGCGCGCCTGCGGTTGAATCTGTTTGCTGGCGCGGATTGCCGGTCTCCGCAGGCCGGGTTATAACCCCGAGCATTCCTTCGATATCTGCGGCGTGATGGGCCTATGGAAGCAAGCAGATCCGCAGCCCGACCTATCGATCGGCGCTGGCGGATAATTCTTGCATTGGCCGCGGTTTTCGCCGGGATCGGTTTCCCCGCCACCGCCTTCGGCAAGGCGGTCATGGCGAGCGTAGCGGCGGCATCGTTCGTCTGCGCCGCTTTGGTCGTGATGCATGGGTTCGAGAGGCGCGCGGTTTTCGCCGAACTCAAGCGGCCGTTCTCGATTGCGGTCGTGGTCATGCTCGGCACCTGGTTGATCGCCGCGGTGTCCGGCATCGATCCCCAGCGCTCGCTATCTGTGTGGGCGGCCAGCGCCGGTGTGATATTCTGTGCCTGGATTCTGAACGGCGCGCTGCGTACGGACGCGTGTGCGCTCGCGGCGGCTCAGCGGGCTCTCATCGTGGCCTCGTTGGTTGTTGCAGCTATTGCCGTGGTCGCAACATACTGGTGGTACGGCGCCATCGACCCATTCGGAATCCGCGGCGTTGACGGGCTCCACAATGCACGCCAGAAGCTCAAATCATTTGGTCCCGTGCTGATCTGCCTTGCGCCGGTTGTCGTCTGGGCGGGGTATTGTCTTGGCCGGCGCTGGCGCATCTCCGGGTTAGTTTATCTGGCCCTGGCGGCGGCGGTCGTCCCCCGCGTGGCCAGCAAGGACGGTATGCTCGGCGCCGGGCTCCTGGTCCTCACCCTCGCTTTGACGCTGGCCTTCGTGCGCCTGCCGAGGCGCTGGCGTGTGCCCTTTTCCGTGAGCGTCATCGCGCTAATCCTGGCAACCGCGCTGACCATAATCGCCTATTTGCCGCGGCCACCGGTGCGCGGGCTCGCCGACTACCGAATTCCGAAGCAGATCGTCGATGTTCACCGCCAGGCGATCTGGGGCTTCGCCGTCGAATGGGCCTGGCGCTCGCCGGTGATCGGCCACGGACCCGATGCTTCGCGCAACCTTCCCGGGGCAAATAGGCGTGTCGGTTGGTTCGCCGCCGAGTATGTGCCGGCCCACAACCATCATTGGATATTGCAGGCCTGGGTCGAGACCGGTTTTCTCGGCCTTACGGCGATGCTCTTGGTTGTCATCATGCTGTTCGTGCGCTTCCTGCGCGGCGCGGCGCGGGGCGTAAGCGCCGGCTGGTCTGGGGTTGGGTTGATGGCCGCCTTCTTCGGCTCGTGGCTAGTC
>JAPULJ010000363.1 GCA_027295145.1 Alphaproteobacteria bacterium
TCAAGTCCTCCGCATACATCAGCGAGGCCAGGATATTGTTGTTCGCCCAATCCCCGTTATGGCGAAAAGTGAACTGGGGATAGGTCTCGCGGACCACGTGTCCGTTGAAACCCTCGATGAAGCAAACGTCGTCGATCCCGGCGCTGGCGAAGGCCTCGAGAATCCAGTCGAGAATACGCTTGCCTTGAATCTCGGTGAAGCTCTTGTGCGAGCTGTCGGTGAGCGGCCGGAGACGATGGCCGCGGCCGGCGCCTATGATGATGGCCCGCATTTTTGGCTATCCGCTTTCGTCGGCCTCTGACAGGTTGCGCAGTTTGACAGTCGATAGGGCTATTGTCACGATTGGAGTCCGGCAAACGCTGTAGATACTCGGTCGCTAACACCTGTGTCAGCAATGCCACGGCTAAAGATGCCCGCTTTTCCCACATTTGGGACAAGTGCCGTCCGACCGCTACACTGGGCCGCCCACTACGGTTTCGCCCCACTTCGGTCAGTCGCTAATCGGCGGTGCCGCTTGCGGATGGACGATACCTTCCTCAGGGAAATCGGCATGGCGCGCGATCTGTCGAATTCCTGCCCGCATGTCGAAATGGACATCGGGCCAGTTTCGCCGCGACGCCGGAAGGCGTTCCGACAGTTCCGTGAGAAAGATGCGTTTGACGGTGGCCGACCAGTTCAGAAACAGGGCGCCATCGACGATCGTCCAGCCGTTGACGAAATCAACCTCCGCCGCCGCGCCCTCGGAAACGGCAACGGCGCAGAAACCGTTGTATTTTGGAGCGTAGCGTTCGGGGTCAGCGGCAAATGCGTTTCGATGCTTGGGGGAGGCGAACAGCCACCGCACACCCTTGTAAACGACGCTGTGATCAGTGCGGCCCTTCACGGGGTATCCGAGCTCGAAATAGGCAACCGTATCGAAGCCGTCGACGGCGATGCCCGCGGCCGTCGCGTTGACGATTTCGGCGTCGGATGCGGCCCTTCCCACGGCCGCAGACGCGGTCAGTAGAACAATGACAAGAAGTCCGGCGGGCAACCACTGATTTCTGCCGATGGACGTCATGGATTGTCGAGCCCCTCGTCAGGGACACCAGACTCCGTACGCAGAATAGCACGCTGCGCCCCCGCGAGGTTCTGGAGTTCGCTGGTCATTTTGGCTTCCACTCGCGCGCCGGCAATAAGCAAAAGTTTACGTTTAGTGGACGATCCTGTCCACAGAGGCTTAATGCCGGCTTGGGGTCCAGGCTGTGTAAGAACTCAGGCCGGAAGAGCGTCGACGCAACAATAGATTCGGTAATTTCGGATGCGTGAATCATTGTTGCTTGCGATGGCAGTAACGCGAATCAATGTTGCGCGTTCGGGCGTCGAAATTAGTTTTCACACAGCCTGAGCCACAAGCGGACATTCCCCTAACACGGACAGAACCAAAGACCCGGTAGCGAATCACCAAATGCCTGTCCCTCCAGCTGCAATATAGAGAACCCCGGTACTAGGCCCTACAGGATCTACGCACTGTCCCGGAATTTACAAAGGTCTCGGTAAATTATCTGCCATCGACGTCCCCCGCTGGCGCACAAACGTTGCCTTGTTCATGAAGATCCATTATTGGGTGTAATGTATTCAGTGTTGCAAGAGTTGGCTGGCCATGTACGAGAAGTACGATCTCAACATAAAGCAATCGACGTACGATTGGTGCCTTCGCGCCTTTTCGGTGCTGGAAAACCGTCTCGGCCTCAACATCAAGTTCCACCATGAAGAGGGTCAAGTCGAAGCCGGTCAGATTTTCCTGTTCAATCATTTCGCGCGCTTCGAAACGATAATTCCGCAGTACCTGATTAATCAGGAAACCGGAGCGTATTGCCGCTGTGTCGCGACCAAGGGCTTGTTTGCGGGCAGCGAGGGCGTAGCCAAATTCTTGTTCGGCGTCGGTGCGTTGCCGAACGATCTTCCGGGACTGCTTCCCATGCTTACGGCAGAGATACTACGGGGGCGCAAGGTCATCGTTTTCCCCGAGGGTGGGATGGTGAAGGATCGTCGGGTGATCGACGAGAAGGGGCTATACAACGTCTTTTCCCCGACCGCCGGCGAGCGGCGCAAGCACCATCAAAGGGCCGCCGTCATCGCCCTGACCCTGGAGGTCTTCAAAACCAGAATTCGCTCCCTCGAACAAAAAGGGGACCATCCACGCCTTGAGCGGTGGGCCAAAACTTTGGACCTCGGTGGCGTCGAGGCGCTGCTCGAGGCGGCGCACAAGCCCACCCTAATTATTCCCGCGAATATCACTTTCTACCCGATTCGCAATACCGACAACGCCGCCCACAAGATGGCGGAGATTTTCAGTAAAGGCTTGAGTCCGCGATTTAACGAAGAGCTGTTGATCGAAGGCAACATCCTGCTGAAAGAAACGGATATGGATATCCGCTTGGGCGACGCCGTCGAGCCCAAGAAATTCAACCGCTGGTGGGAACGCAAGGTGATCGACGAGGTGTTTCTGCGAATCTTTTCGCTGGACGAACTGTTCCAGTTGAAAACCTTTTCCGAACGCTGGATCGAACGCCTCGTCGCCATATTCCTTGCCCGCGAAACGCGGCGACTCCGCGACACGTGCATGCACGAGATGTACAGCCGGGTGACGGTCAACCTCAGCCACCTGACGTCAGAGCTCATCCTTCGGTATCTCGACTCAGGGCAGCCCGAAGTCGCGCCCGAAGTATTCAATAGAGCTCTTTATCTGGCGATCAAGAACATCCAGGACGAACCTTCGATCCACCCGCATCGAATTCTAAGGAACCCCGAAGCCTATTTCGGGGCGGAGCAAGGCGATCTCCGAAAACTCGGTGAATTCTGGGCGGCGGCGGAGGAAAAAGGGTTGGTCGAACGAGAGGCTGATCGTTACCGCTTTCTCCCAAAGTTGCGCGAGGATTACGAGTTTGACGAGGTGCGCCTTAACAACCTGGTGCAGGTCTATGCCAATGAAATCGCGCCGATCGCCGGGGCCAAACGTGCTGTGGAGCAGGCAATCAAAGCGGCCCCAAAGACGGATGAACAGGCACTGGCGCTGCTGCGATTCGACGACGAGGTAAAGGCCCACGATTGGTGCCGCGAGACCTATTCGCAACCGCGCCACGAAAAGATCAACCAGGCGGAAACCGCAACCGAAAGCGGCGCGCCCTACTTGCTTCTTCCCGAACGCCCCAACGGTTTGGGTGTGGTTCTGGTACACGGATTTCTCGCCTCGCCGGCCGAGTTGAGGGAGTTCGGGCTGAAACTCGAGGCCGCCGGCTATTCGGTCATGGGTGTGCGTTTGGCCGGCCATGGAACCTCGCCCTGGGACCTGCGCGACCGAAAGTGGGAGGAATGGCTCGACTCCGTGCGGCGCGGCTACCGCATCATGTCCGCCTTCGCCGAACGCATTTGTCTGGTCGGCTTTTCGAGCGGCGGCGTTCTTTCTCTGCAATTGGCGGCGGAGCAGCCCGACGGACTCGTCGGGGTCGCCGCCATATCGGCGCCGGTAAAGTTCCGTAACCGCAATTTGATATTTGTACCGTTGATGCACGGCGCCAACAAACTGACCGGCTGGATGCCGTCGTTCGAAGGCGTCATGCAGTTTCATCCCAATAAATCCGAACATCCCGACATAAATTATCGCAACATTCCGGTTCGAGGCCTTTACGAACTGAGACGAATGGCAGACGACCTGACGCGACGGCTCCCCGTTGTTAATTCGCCGGCCCTGATCGTTCAGGGAACGGAAGACCGGGTCGTCGATCCGAAGAGCGCGGAGATCATCTTGAGAGAACTTGGTTCGGAGAGAAAGACGGTGCACATGGTCAATGCAAAGCGCCACGGAATCCTCAACGAGAACGCGAACGATTGCCAAGAGACCGTTATGTCGTTTCTTAGCTCCTTGTCGGTCGAGGATCGAATCGAGGAGAGATCATGATGGGCCGATCTCCGGATAACCCAATGTTTACTTTAGCGGTGCCGAAATAGCGCTTGGGCAGCTTTTGCAGTGTCCACCGCGGGTGGATCTACACGATGAAAGCGTTGATCGCTGATATCGGGCCTGCGTTGATCGGGTGGAAAGCCGGCATTAACAATCGCTATCAGTTAATTAATGCCAAATCTCACATCTACCGACTTTCTGTCATATGCCCAACTAGCCCTCTTATACCAAAGGTCATTGATATTGACTCCTTTCACCGCGGCGATTTTTGCCGCCCGTTCGGAGCGCGTTGCGCGGTAGTGCCAGCCACTTCAAGCAAAGCGCGACGCCGCTGGCGGCACAAAGCGGCCCGCCCGGGGGGTGGGGGCCCAGGGGCCGCCC
>JAPULJ010000364.1 GCA_027295145.1 Alphaproteobacteria bacterium
CGAGAGCCCGATTTCATGTTGCAATGGCGCCTCAAGGCCTATCGCAACTGGGTGAAGATGACCGAGCCCAACTGGTCCAACGTCAAGTATCCGCACATCGACTATCAGTCCATCACGTACTACTCGGCTCCGAAGCCAAAGAAGCAATTGAACAGTCTAGATGAGTTGGACCCGGAGGTTCTGAAGACATTCGAGAAGCTCGGCATCCCGCTCTCCGAGCAGAAACAACTGGCGGGGGTGAGAGTGGCGGTTGATGCGGTCTTCGACAGTGTATCGGTTGCGACCACGTTCAAGGACACGCTGGCCGAGCACGGCGTGATCTTTTGTCCGTTTTCGGAGGCCGTGCGCGAGCATCCCGATTTGGTGGAGAAGTACCTGGGAACGGTGGTTCCGTACAACGACAACTTCTTCGCCGCGCTCAACTCCGCGGTCTTCTCGGACGGTTCGTTCTGTTACATCCCCAAGGGCGTGCGCTGTCCGATGGAGTTGTCGACCTATTTCCGCATCAACGCGGAGAATACCGGGCAGTTCGAGCGCACCCTTATCATCGCCGATGCGGGCAGCTATGTGAGCTACCTCGAAGGCTGCACCGCGCCGATGCGCGATGAAAACCAGCTTCACGCCGCGGTCGTCGAGCTGATCACCCTCGACGACGCCGAGATAAAATATTCGACCGTGCAGAACTGGTATCCGGGCGACGAGAACGGCAAGGGCGGGATCTACAATTTCGTCACCAAGCGCGGCATCTGTAAGGGCAAGAATTCGAAGATTTCCTGGACCCAGGTGGAGACCGGATCGGCGATCACCTGGAAATATCCAAGCTGCATCCTGCAGGGCGATGGCTCGGTCGGCGAGTTTTACTCGGTTGCCGTCACCAACAACTATCAGCAGGCCGATACCGGCACCAAGATGATCCATATCGGCAAGAACACGCGCTCGAGGATCGTCTCCAAGGGCATCTCCGCCGGCAAGGCCCAGCAGACCTATCGCGGACTGGTGCGCATTACCCCGAAAGCCACCGGCGCGCGCAATCATACCCAGTGCGATTCGCTGCTCATTGGCGATACCTGCGGCGCCCATACCGTGCCCTATATCGAGAGCCGCAATGCCTCCGCCCGGGTCGAGCACGAGGCGACGACCTCGAAGATCGGCGAGGACCAGCTCTTCTACTGTCGCCAGCGCGGCATCAGCGAGGAGGAAGCCGTGGCCCTGATCGTCAACGGCTTCTGCCGCGAGGTCTTGCAGCAATTGCCGATGGAGTTCGCGGTCGAGGCCCAGGCCCTTGTCGGCATCAGCCTCGAAGGGAGCGTGGGGTAGGGCCCCGCATCGGTCCATCCTTCGAGACGCTGCCCTTCGTCAAGGTTTGGGCCGGCTCCTTGAAGGATGATCTGCGGTGCAATACGGAATTGCTCATCCAGAAGTGCAAGTGATAACGGGCCTCGAAGGATGGCGACGAGAATGGGAACTGAAGGAAATAGATGCTCAAGAACAATGTCATGATTATTGAAGCGGAATGTATAGCAAAGGAACAGGCTTGAACTAATGCTCGAAATCAAGAACCTCCACGCCGAAATTGACGGCAAGGAAATCCTGTCTGGCCTCGATCTCAGCCTCAAGGCCGGCGAGGTGCATGCCATCATGGGGCCGAACGGCTCGGGCAAAAGCACGCTCGCCTATGTCCTCGCCGGGCACGAGCGCTATGTGGTGACCAAAGGCACGGTGACCTACCAGGGCAAGGACTTGCTCGCCCTGAAGCCCGAGGAGCGGGCCGGGGAGGGGCTGTTCCTGGCCTTTCAGTACCCGGTCGAGATCCCCGGCGTGACCAGCACGAGTTTTCTCAAACACGCGGTCAACGCGATCCGGCGCCATCGCGGAGAGGACGAACTCGACGCGTTGGCCTTCGTTAAGTATTTGCGAGAAAAAATCAAAAGCCTGGGAATTTCCCAGGACATGATGAAGCGGCCGGTCAATGTCGGTTTTTCCGGCGGCGAGAAAAAGCGCAACGAAGTCCTGCAGATGGCCGCCCTCGAGCCGACCCTCTCGGTGCTCGACGAAACCGATAGCGGCCTCGACATCGACGCGCTGAAAATCGTCGCCAACGGGGTCAACGCGATGCGCGGCCCGGAGCGCTCGATGCTGGTCATCACCCACTACCAGCGGCTGCTCGACTATATCGTGCCCGACCGGGTCCATGTTTTGGCCGGAGGGCGCATCGTGCGGTCGGGCGGCAAGGAGCTGGCTCTGGAGCTCGAGAAAAAAGGCTACGCAAATCTTCTCGGCGAAGCGGCGTAAGAGCCGATGAGCGAAGCCAGCCAGCATTACGCCGAACAGTTCAGCATCCTTCGCGCGACGCTGCCGGGGGCCGGGCTTCCCTGGCTGTCTCAGTTGCGCGACGACGCGATGACACAATTTTCCGTCGAAGGCATGCCGACCCGAAAAATCGAGGACTGGAAATACACCAACCTATCGGCTCTCGATGCGACCAAGTTTATCCCTGCCGAGGCTTGCAAGAACGGCGTATCGCGCGATTCCCTGCCCACTTTGATCGGCGCCGAGCACCGGCTGGTCTTCGTCAACGGGCATTTTCGCGCCGATCTCTCGGCCGTCTGCTTGCCGCCCCAAGGCGTTATCGTGGGGCGTTTGGCGGACATCCTGGAGACCGATCCACAGAGCCTCACGGAATTCCTCGGCAGGGCCGGCGAGACGGACGGCCTGCCGATGCTGGCGCTCAACACGGCGATGATGACCGATGGGCTGTACCTGCGTCTGGACGACGGCGTCGATCTGGCCTCGGTGATCGAGGTCATCCATGTCAGTGTCGGCGGCGCGGCGCCGTCGGCGCATTTCCCGCGCAACCTGATCGTTGCCGGGGCGGGCAGCCACGTCACCATCATCGAGCACCATATTGGTGACGGAGCGGCGACCTTCGCCAATGTTGTCACCGAGATCATCGCCGGCGAAGGCGCCGGAATCCGACACTGCAAGGTTCAGGACGAAGGATCGCAGGCCTACCACATCGCCACCCTGCAGGTGCGTCTGGCCAAGGACGCCAGCCTCGATAGTTTCTACTTCGCCTCCGGCGCAAAGCTCTCGCGGAATGAAATCCGCGTGCGGCTTGATGGCGAGGGCGCCGATTGCCGGCTCTACGGCGCCTACATGATGAAGGACCGTCAGCACGCCGACCATACGACGCTGATCGACCACGCGGCCGCGCATACCACTAGCCGTGAGGTCTACAAAGGCGTGCTCGACGGCCGCGCCCGCGCTGTCTTCCAGGGCAAGATTCTAGTCCGGCCCGACGCCCAGAAGATCAACGGGCACCAGCTTAGCCGCACTCTACTGCTCTCCAATAAAGCCGAAATCGACACCAAGCCCGAGCTCGAAATCCATGCCGACGACGTCAAATGCAGTCACGGCGCGACCACCGGCGAGATCGAAGAGGAGGCGCTGTTCTATCTGCGCGCCCGCGGCATTCCCGAGGAGCAGGCACGCGGCATGCTGGTCGAGGCCTTCCTGCGCGAGGTCATCGACGGCATCGCCTTGACGGGCCTGCG
>JAPULJ010000365.1 GCA_027295145.1 Alphaproteobacteria bacterium
TACTCGTTGCGCTAGCGCAGCTGGATATCGACGCCGGCGGCGGCTATCTTGGCGGCAAGGCCCTGGGCCGTCTCCTTCAACTCGATGATGACGTTCCTGGAATTTTCAAGCACCTGAATGCCGACGCCGCCGCCCACGGTAATTCCCGCACCGCCCGATATATACTTTCCCTGAATGTCGCTGGGGCGGCGCAGATTGTAGACCGTCCCATGCGCGGTGATCGACTCGATACCGATCACGCCGGCCTTCAGGGTCCGCACGCGAAGCCTGTAGCTCCGACCGTTGTTAAGCGTTAGCGTGCCGCTGCCCCACTCAATGCCCAGGATGAAACCTACCGCAGTGGTGTTCAGGGTGATCGTGCCCGCTCTGACCTTGCCGCCGCCGGCCTTGTGGGCCGCCGTCGGAATGCTCAAGGCCAAAGCCACGGCAACAACCAGGCCAACCAGCGTCGTACGGAATAAGATCATCGAAATCCTCCAGTGACTAGCGTGCACGCGCCGGCGGCTGTTGGCCGGCTTCTCCCGGTTGATCCGAGGTGTCAGCCCACCATACAGAGGCCAACACCCAACCGGTAGCCGTTTTGCAAGCTACATACGTGTCAGACTAGGACCGGCATCCCCTATTCCCACTCGATGGTGCCGGGGGGCTTTGAGGTGATGTCGTAGACAACGCGGTTGATACCGCGGACTTCGTTGACGATGCGGGCCGAAACGGAGCTGAGAAACTCCGCTGAAAATGCATACCAGTCCGCCGTCATGCCGTCAGTCGAGGTCACCGCGCGCAGGGCGCAGACGTAATCATAGGTCCGCCTATCGCCCATTACGCCCACCGTACGCACTGGCAGCAGCACCGCGAAGGCTTGCCATATCTCGTCGTAGAGACCGGCATCTGCGATCGCTTCGAGATAGATGGCATCGGCTTTTCGTAAGATTTCAAGCTTCTCGGCGCTCACCGAGCCGGGAATGCGGATGGCCAAGCCTGGGCCCGGGAAGGGATGGCGGCGGATGAATGCCTCGGGCAGTCCCAGCTCGCGACCGAGCGCGCGGACCTCGTCTTTGAACAGCTCGCGAACCGGCTCGACCAATTTCATGTTCATGCGTTCCGGCAGGCCGCCAACATTGTGGTGCGACTTTATGGTCGCGCTCGGACCACCCTTGGGCGAGACCGATTCAATAACGTCGGGGTAAAGAGTTCCTTGGGCGAGAAAGCCTGCGCCGCCGATCTTCGAAGCTTCCTCTTCGAAGACTTCGATGAAGGCGCCGCCGATGATCTTGCGCTTCTCTTCGGGATCGCTGATCCCCTCGAGGCGGCCGAGGAACAGCGCGGAGGCGTCGCGGTGGACCAGGGGAATATTGTAGTGGCCGCGGAACAGCGAAAGCACTTGTTCAGCCTCGCCGGCCCTCAACAGCCCGTGATCGACGAAGATGCAGGTTAACTGATCGCCGATCGCCTCGTGCAGGAGGACCGCGACGACCGAACTATCGACCCCGCCCGATAGCCCGCAGATCACCCGCCCCTTGCCGACCTGTTTCCGGACTTCTGCAATTTCCTGCTGGCGAAAGGCCGCCATCGTCCAGTCGCCGGCGCAACCGGCAATTCGCTGCACGAAGTTGGCCAGCAAGCGGCCGCCGTCCGGCGTATGCACGACCTCGGGGTGGAACTGCACGCCATAGTACTGGCGCGCCTCGTCGGCGATGGCGGCGAAGGGCGCTCCGTCGCTAACCGCGACCGGGCGAAAGCCTTTTGGTAACGCCACCACGCGGTCGCCGTGACTCATCCAGACCTGCGCGCGGTCACCCTTTTTCCAGATCCCCTCGAAGAGCGGACATGCTTGTGTAACCTCGACCTGCGCCCTGCCGAACTCGCGGGTCGCATCAGCCTCGACTTTACCGCCGAGTTGATCGCACATCGTATGCTCGCCATAACAGATGCCGAGCACCGGCACCTTCGCCTCAAAGACCATCGCCGGAGCGCTCGGCGTGTCGGCGCCGGCCACCGAAGCGGGGCCGCCGGACAGGATGATGGCACGCGCGCCGAACGCCTTCAGCGTTTCGGGATTGGTGTTATAGGGCAGGATTTCACAGTATACCCCGGCCTCGCGGACACGCCGGGCGATCAACTGGGTCGTCTGCGCGCCGAAATCGAGGATCAACACCCGGTCTTGCATCGCCGTTTAGTAGACCGGGGTCCGGGCGCTGTCCAGTGCCGGTAAATAAGGCATATCCTATAGTCGCTGACCCCACAAAAAGAGGCCCGCCAGTGGGATACTGGCGGGCCTCAAGGAGGGCCCTCATGACACTTCTGGAGAGGAGGTCAGGAATTGGGGCCCGTAATTCGGTAGGCGGCAAGCGCACGGTTGAAAACATTGAGTTCGGCGCACCCGCTAGGACACAGCCTGCTCAAGGTCTTCCAGTGTTGCCGTGCTTTGGTGACATTGTTTGCCGCAAGGTAGGCCTCACCGATCCGCAGATTGGCCAGCCGGTGCTCGGGATCGATGGTCAGTGCAGCGCGGTAGTAGCGCATGGCCGGGCCGAGCCGGCCAAGCTGGCTGTTGCCGAATGCCAGCATGGTCAGGGCGTCGGCATCCTGGGGATCGCGGCCCACCGAACGCTCCAAGAAGCGAACGCTCATTTGCCAATCACCCGCCCGCGCCGCATTTACGCCATTCTCATAATCGCCGTCGCCGCTGCTTATAGTGCGGCCCGGCCAAAGGAAATCATTGACCTGCGCGGAGCCGGCGGAACTTACGCCCGCAACGGTCAGTAGAAGAACAAGACTCCCAGCTATCAGCTTCATCACATGCCTCCGTGTTTCGCGGTTGCACTTCAGTTACTTCAAAGATGGGTTAAATCAGCGCCAAGGTCGCATCAATTTGCGGTGAGGAAAGGCGCACGAATCCGTGAACGGATTCAACTTTTCGTGTATTCTATCGGTGGACTCGGAGATCGTGTTCCACGGCGGCGGCCAGATCGCGCCAGATATAGGCGATTTCCGGCAAATCGCTCCCCCAAAGTCTTTCCTCGCGCTCGGCGGATCGCTTTCCGCCGGTGGTTTCGTAGAAGAAGCGCGCGGGGTTGGCGGCGAGAACCCAGATGATCGCCGAATCAAGGCTTTGTGCCAGAAACTCGCCAAACATTCCGGCAAGCAGCGCTCGCCCGACACCACGCCCCTGCTCGTCGGGCAGGACATAGAGCGTGAAAATTTCAGCCTTACAGCCATGCGAGCCACGCGCGCGGCCGCCGCTCGACAGACCGACAATGCCTTTGTCACCATCCTCGGCGAGCATCACCAACTCATCGCCCCGGGCAATCGAACGGGCCCAGCGCGCCGATTGGCTTTCTTCCGACATTTCGAGCAACACTTTGTCCGGAACCATGCCGGCATAAGTGGTGCGCCAAGTCTCGACATAGACCATTGCCAGTCCCTGCGCGTCATCCGACTCGGCCATTCGGACGATGTTTTGCAGCCCCTCGGCCGTCATCGCACTCGCTCCAGGATGGCGACAAAGAAACCATCGGTGCCGTAGCGCGCCGTCGAGAGCCGCAAGGCGGGTCCGCCCTGCGGTCCCTTCCCGCCGATCGTCTCGGCCCAGACCTTTCCGGCGGGAACCTGTACATAGTCCGGCCGGGATCGAAGGAACCATTCGATCTGCTCCTCGTTCTCCCGGCGAAGGATCGAGCAGGTCACGTAGATCAGCCTCCCCCCGATAGCTGGCAGCACCGCCGCTTTGGTGAGGATATCACGCTGCCGGGCGACTTCGTGGTCAAGGCTTTCGGGGGTCAGGCGCCACCGCGCATCGGGGTTGCGGCGCCAGGCACCGGTGCTGCTGCACGGGGCATCGAGCAGCACACGATCAAAAGTACCAATTTCTATCGCCTCGGCGAAATTCTCATCGTCGAGTAGCGAGCCCTGGACCATGTCGACGATACCGGCGCGCTCAAGCCGCGGGCCCAGTCGGGCAAGGCGGCCAGCGTTGGTATCGCAGGCAAATATCCTGCCCTTACCCTGCATCGTCGCCGCCATCGCCAGCGATTTGCCCCCGGCGCCGGCGCAGAAATCGACGATAGTGTGGTCCGGGCGTGCATCGACCATGCGCGAGGCAATCTGTGCGCCCTCGTCCTGGACTTCGATCATGCCGCTGCTGAATACCTTTAACGCCGGCAGGGTGCGGCGCGCCTGCAGCCTCACCCCGTCCGGCGAATACGGCGTCGATGCCGCATCGATCCCCTCGGCGGCGAGCAATGCCAATACTTTCACGCGAGTTGCCTTGAGCCGGTTGACCCGGAGATCGACCGAAGCCGGTCCGAGCAGCGCCGCCATCTCGGCCTCGAAATTATCGCCGAGCGATTGGCGTAATTGCGGATCGAGCCATTCGGGGTAATTATAGCGTACCGGCCCTGGCTGATTTGGCTCATCGAGCAACGTGCCGCCGCCGTTCAGCCGCGCGAACAGACTGCGTTCTTCGTTGGATAGTGGCTTGGGCCGGTACCTGCCGCCGTCGAACGCCGTGACGATTGCATCTTCATCCCAGCCGCTTAAGAGCGCGCGGGCGGCGAGCACCCTGGCACGGTTGCCGGGATCGACGGCGCGCGCCGCGCCCCCTGCGATCCACCAATCGAGTTGAGCACGGCGGCGGTAGACACCAAAGACAAGATCGGCAATCTCCCGGCGGTCCTTGGCGCCGATAAAACGGTGGGAGCGGAAATAGCCCGAGAGATAGCGATCCGCCGCCCGGCCGGCCGGCAGGTCGTCGAGCAGTTCTATCGCGGTCTGGGATCGGGCGCCGGGAGTCATGGATCACAGGTGGCTTGGCAGAGGAAACTTTCCAACATTTGCCGCCCATACGATCCTGAAGGGCGGTTTCTCGAGCTCACCAGTCGAATTGCGCGACGCTTATAATGCGTTGGCATCACAACGCATCGCGCACATCGCTGCTGAAATCGGGAATCCGTCGTATGGGCACCATATGTTTGATTCTATCCACTTGACCGCCGGGTCAACGCCGGTAGTTGGGCGGCTCTCGGGTGATGGCGACGTCGTGGACGTGGCTCTCGGAAAGGCCGGCCCCGGTGATGCGTTGGAAGCGGCAGTTTCTACGCATCTCGGCCACGTTGGCGTTGCCGGTATAACCCATCGCTGCCCGTAAGCCGCCAACCAGTTGGTGCAGCACATTGGCTGCTGGCCCCTTGTAGGGAACCCGGCCCTCGATGCCTTCGGGAACCAGCTTGAGCTCGTCGGAAATATCCTGCTGGAAGTATCGGTCGGCCGAGCCGCGCGCCATTGCGCCGATCGATCCCATGCCGCGATAGGATTTGTAGGACCGGCCCTCATAGAGAAAGACCTCGCCGGGCGTCTCGTCGGTTCCGGCGAGCAGCGAGCCGATCATCGCGCAGTCGGCGCCGGCGGCGATAGCCTTGGCGAAATCGCCGGAATATTTGATGCCGCCGTCGGCGATAACCGGCACCTCCGAATTTTGGCATTCCTCGACCGTATCGCGGACGGCGGTAAATTGCGGAACCCCAACCCCAGCGATCATCCGCGTGGTGCAGATCGACCCCGGCCCGATGCCGACCTTGATGGCATCGGCGCCGGCATCGATCAGGGCGCGTGCGCCCTCGGCTGTCGCTACATTGCCGGCGATCATTTGCGTGTAATTACCGAGATTTCGGATTTCTTTGACCGCATCGATGACGCCCTTGGAATGGCCGTGCGCGGTATCGACGACGAGGATGTCGCAGCCTGCGTCGAACAGCGCCTCGGCGCGCGCCATTCCGGCTGCGCCGACGCCGGTGGCGGCGGCCGCGCGCAAACGACCCTGATCGTCCTTGCAGGCGTTGGGAAAATTTTGCGACTTTTCCATGTCTTTGACTGTAATCAGGCCGATGCACCGATAGGCATCATCAACGACAAGAAGCTTCTCGATCCGGTGCCGGTGGAGCAGGCGCTTGGCTTCGCTGGCATCGACACCGCTGCGAACCGTGACCAGATTCTCGCGCGTCATCAACTCCTTAACCGGCTGTTCTGCTTTGTCGGCGAATCGGACATCGCGATTGGTGAGGATGCCAACAAGCCTGCCCGGCGCGCCGCCGTTGGCGCCGGGTTCGACCACCGGGATGCCCGAAATCCGGTGTTCGGCCATCAATTTCAGTGCATCCGCCAGGGTCTGATCGGGCCGTATAGTGACCGGGTCGACGACCATCCCAGCCTCGAATTTCTTGACCCGCAATACTTCTTCGGCCTGCCGATCGATATCCATGTTTTTGTGGATTACGCCGATACCGCCGGCCTGGGCCATGGCGATCGCCAAGCCGCTTTCAGTAACCGTGTCCATGGCCGCCGAGATCAGCGGAATGCCAAGCTCGATCGAACGGGTCAGGCGTGTCTTGGTGTCGGTCTCGGCAGGCAGTATGGCGGATTTCGCCGGGATCAGAAGTACATCGTCAAAGGTAAGCGCTTCGGGAAAGTCCATACCGCCTCCGATTGAGGTTGGCCGGGCAGGTAGCACGAAAAGCTGGGGCTTGGAAAGCGGGAACAGGTAATTTAATCCGACTCCTAGGCCGGACCGGGCCAGCTAGATCAGCGTTCGAGTATGAACTTGCCGGCGAAAATGCCGCCGCCCTTCGCTTGGTAGATCTTACCTTTGATCGAGGTGATTCCGTAGCACCGGGTTTGGGCCTTCTCCCACTGCCTCCAACGGATACACAAGATTTCGTTCTTGACCCACCATTTGCCACTATCCTGTAGGCTTCGCGTGTTCTCGGCGTCCCCGCCCTCCGAGACGAACGCCGCACCATCGACCCGGCCGCTCGGACGAAATGTCCAGCGTGCCTCGTGGCGTTCGACGCCCTCGGATCTCGTGAACGAAATCTGACTGCCGGATATCAACCCCTTGAGCTTCCCTGACACCTCCACCACAGGTTCTACAGTCTTGGGCGGCTTGGCGCGGGCGAGGCGGACCTCCATGGATTTGCGCATCATCTCGACCAAACGGATTTCCTCGTTGCGGAAATCGTAAATGGCGACGGGTTCGACCGGCTTCTTTTCCACGCCTTTGGGCATGACGGCCCAAACGATGGCGGCGATCGCTACCAGGCACACTCCGGTAACAACGGCGATGAAGCCTCGCGGCCGCAATTGCCAGCGCCCCGCCGCAGGCAATTGGCTGCTCGACCTTTCGGCGACGATCGTCTGGGCCGGCGCCGGACTTAGTGCCTTGCCAATCTTCTTGACTGCGGCACTGCTCCGCTTGGCGGGTCCGGCTCGTTGTTTGGTGGGGGTCGCCCCTTTCTCCTCAACGATCGGCAGGGGGGTGTCCGGCCTGCTGGTTTTCGGCGCATCCCTGGCACCCAACGCGGCGGCAGTTTTGCCGGACTTTTTTGCAGCAGCTACCGGTGTCGGTGCAATCGCTTTGATCCCGTCCGCAAATTCTTCGCGCCATTCGGCGATACTTTGCGGCCGGTCTTCGGGTCTGACCGCCAGCGCGTGATCGATCGCTGCCAATACGGTATCCGAGAGCCGTTTCTTGCCGGCGATCACGGCCGGAACCTGCGGGTCGTCCATCACCCTATCGGTCGCCTCCAGCGGGTCTTCGCCGGTAACGATCTCGTAGAGCACGCCTGCCAGGGCGTAGATATCGGTCCAAGGGCCCTGATTGCCGCGACTTGAATATTGCTCGATCGGCGCGTAGCCGCGGGTGACGATCGCGGTCAGGCTACGGCCCTTGTCCTTCAGAGCGGCGCGCGCCGCGCCGAAATCGAGCAGCATCGGCGTGCCGTCCTTGGAAACGAAGATATTCCCTGGCTTGATGTCGCGGTGCAGGAAGCCGGTTTCGTGAACCTTTTCCAACCCGTCGAGCAGTGGGAAGATCAACGACATCAGTTCCTTCTCGTCGATCTTCTTCCGCTTGCGCATGCGGTCGTGCAGGCTCTCGCCTTGGACAAAGTTCATAACGATGTAAGCGGTACCGTTTGCTTCGAAGAACCGCATGACCTGAACGATATTCGGATGATGGAACTTGGCCAGTGTTTTGGCTTCGCGCAGAAATTGCTGAAGACCCCAACGATAGTCCGACTCGGCATCGCTCGATTGCGGCTGCACAGTGGCCTCGGAATTCCGGATGGCAAGGCCCACCGGCAAGTATTCCTTGATCGCCACTTTTTTTTCGAGCTTTACGTCCTCGGCCAGATAGGTGATGCCGAACCCGCCATGTCCCAGCACGTCCTCGATCCGGTAATCGTCTAGCATCGAGCCGTTCTTTAGGGCGTTGCGAAGAACCTTGACCATCGCGTCAGCGTCCTGAAGTCAGTTTTCTCGCCAGTTTGGGTAATGTATTGCGCTGGGTTATTCATATGTTAGCGCCGGACTGGGCGATTGGCCACAGAAACGGCTGCTATAGTTAACCTCTATTCACCATATCGCGCTGTGCGGCGGGCTCTTGGCGGGGCTGGATACCTACTACTCCGCGTCGGGTTGGCGGTCGGGGTAGGCGCGCGCAAAAGCGTCGTGTTCCATCGCGCTGGCAGTGACGCGGGCAATAGTCGGATGTCGCTCCATCGGATAGTCAAAGCGCTCTGCGTTGTAGACTTGCGGGGCAAGATAGATATCGGCATGGGTCGCATTGGCGCCGTGGCAGAATGTGCCCGTCTCGCTGCTCCTCGCCAGAAGCGTCTCGACGGCCTCGAATCCAAGGCGGATCCAGTTGTGGATCCAGTCCCGCACTGCGTCCTCCGGCGTCTTCAACTCCCCCCGCAGATACTTCAGGACGCGTAGGTTGTTGAGGGGATGGATGTCGCAACCAACCGCCATGGCGATGGCGCGGACGCGCGCACGCCCGGCTGGATCGCCCGGCAGCAACGGCGGCTGGGGATGGACCTCCTCAAGATATTCGAGGATCGCCGGTGATTGGATGAGCGGCGCTGCGTCATCCTCGATCAGCGTCGGCAGCTGCTGCTGGGGGTTCAGCGCCGTGTATTCGGGTGTGAACTGCTCGCCCTTACGCAAATGGATAAAGATCTGATCATAGTCGAGCCCCTTGAGATTGAGCGCAATCCGAACGCGGTAGGACGCCGAGGAACGATAGTAACCGTGCAGGGTTCGTGCACTCATTCTCCAATCCTCATGCCCGGATTTCCATCTTTGTCACTCCGCCAGACGACCGGGAAGCTCTCACACTCCATGGGATCGCCGGGAGATAGCCCGTGACCCTCGATCTGCGGCGAGATTTCACCGGGCCGGGTCGCGTACCGGGCGTCCTCGCCGAGCCAGCGCGTAGAGTAGGCGCGGCGACGGTTGGCCGAGTGATTTCCCGGTGCACCGTGCAGGGTGAGTGCGTGAAAGACGATGGCGTCGCCCGGCTCCATCGCCCAGCCGAGGATCTCGTGCGCGTCGCGATCGGCCTCGATATCCGGGATGTCCTCGAAATTTGATCCCTCGATGTCGTAATATATGGCCCCGCTGGCAAAAAAGCGCGGTGCGAACCAGCGGCCCCAGCGGTGCGAGCCGGCAACGAACTCGACCGCCGTCCGGCGGTCGACCGGGTCGAGCGGCATCCAGATACTGACGACCTGCTCGCCATCGACGGGGTAATAAGGTTGGTCGTGGTGCCAGGGGGTGGGATCGTTGGTTCCCGGCTCCTTGACCAGAAGATGGTCGTGGTAGAAGAGGACCTTGTGCGCATTCATATAGGCGCCGGCGATTGCCGCGGCCGGCGAATGCAGGACATACTCCTCGAACTCCGGCACGCCGCGCCACATTACCAACGAGCCGAAATAACGACCCGGCTCGCCGTCCGGGGTGTAGTCCTTGGCGAACCCGCAGGGGCTCGCCATCTCGCGCTCGACCCCCTTGGCGACCAATTTCAGCCACTCGGGAGCGAAGACCCCGCGCAGGCAGATTGCCCCGTCGCGGGCAAAATCGGAGAGATCTTGTTGATTTAAGGTTTGAAATTCCGCGGCGGTCATCTCTGGTTCCCCATGCCGATGAGGATAGCGCTTATTGGATACGCCCGCCAATTCCGAAATGCACGGTCACGGACCGCCATATTCGACCACTTGCTGGTCGATGGCGCCGAAAATCGAGGCGCCGGAATCGTCGAGCATTTCTATCCGCACCCGATCGCCGAATCCCATGAACGGCGTTCTCGGCTCGCCCTCCTCAATGGTCTCGATGGAGCGGATTTCAGCCAGGCAGCCGCAGCCGTTCTTGCCGCCCTTGTTCGAGACCGTGCCCGAACCGACGATCGTGCCGGCGGCAAGCGGCCGGCTCTGGGCGGCGTGGGCGATCAGGCGCGGAAAGTTGAAATTCATGTCAAGGCCGGCATGGGGAGCGCCGAAGGGCGCGCCGTTCAAGGTAACCCGCAGCGGCAGACAAACCCGGCCATCCTCCCACGCTGGCCCCAAAGCATCGGGCGTCACCGCCAGCGGCGAGAATGAAGAAGCCGGTTTGCTGACGATAAAGCCGAAACCCTTTGCGAGCTCGGCCGGGATCAATCCGCGCAAGGAAACGTCGTTGACCAGCATGATCAACTTGATGTGACCGCCTGCATCCTTGGAGCTCACCCCCATTGGCACATCGTCGACGATCACCGTCACCTCTGCCTCGAAATCGATCCCCCAATCGGTGCTGGCCAGGGCGATATCCTGGGTCGGGGCAAGGAAACCATCGGACAGCGCCTGATACATCAGCGGGTCGTAGTAGAAGCTTTCCGGCATCTCGGCGCCCCGTCCTTTGCGCACCAGTTCCATGTGATTGAGGTAGGCGCTGCCGTCGAGAAACTGGTAAGCGCGCGGCAGCGGGGAGGCGAGCTTGGCGATATCGAGGTCGAAGCCAACGCTGTCCTGCCCGTCATCCAGCGCCCGCGTCAGCGAACGTAATTGGGGCTCGACAATGGCCCAATCGTCGAGGGCGGCCTGCAGGCTGGGCGCCACGCCGGGAACCTGTACCGCCCGTTTCATATCCTTGGACACTACGACAAGCGTGCCGTCGCGGCCCCCCTCCTTGAGCGTGCCGAGCTTCATTCCGCCTCCGTATTACTTGCTGCGCTAGGCAGTTGATTTCGAGTGACCGCCGAGCCTCAGATACAATCCATGAGCAAGAAGCAACGACAGGATGGGAACCAACCCGTAATCTTGACAAACGCGAATAATTTAGTTTCAACTGAAACTAAATCAAAGTAGAAAATCGTCTAATTCACCCGGTGGATGATTTTTTATTCGAAATTTCGGCGATCACCGCAGCAGTAATCGAGGCGACGTATGACCACTCAACGTCTGGAACTCGATCGCTTTGTCCCTTACCGCTTGTCGGTTTTGGCGAATCTGGTAAGCCGAGCGTTCGCCCTTCTCTATGCCGAGCGTTTCGACATCGCCATTCCCGAGTGGCGAGTATTGGCGGTGCTCGGCATGGCAGAACCGCAGTCGGCCAGCGAGGTATGCGAGCGCACAGCGATGGACAAGGTACGGGTCAGCCGCGCGGTCCAGAGCCTGCTCGCCTCGGGGCTGGTCGAGCGCGGCATCAGTGCCGACGACAGACGCCGCGCTTCGCTCACCCTGACCCGACGGGGCAAGGCGATCTATGGGGAGATCGTCCCCCTGGCCCGTAGCGTCGAGACCAGCTTGATGGAGACCCTGACGGTCGAGGAAGCCTCGCAGCTTGATGTTCTCCTAACTAAGCTGCAATTGCGCGCGGACGAACTCTCCAGTCCCGCCGGCGTTGGAATTAACGCCAGCCCCAACGATTGAATTGAGGGTGACACCAAGCCGCGATCACACGAAATACTGCTTCATCGGCGGAAAACCGTTGAAGCCTACTGAGGCCCAGCTGACGGTGTAGGCGCCGGCGCTAAGAATGTCGACTTGATCGCCGATCGCCAGATCGAGGGGTAATTCGTAACCCGCTTCCTCATAGAGGATTTCGACCTCATCGCAAGTCGGCCAGGCGAGGACGACCGGACCTGTCGGCTTACCGTCGTGCGGCGTTTGGAGGCGTTGGTAGTTTTCGGCAAGGACGTCGAGATCGACCACCAAATACGACGTCGGCGGCTGCATCTCGGCTAGAAAGCGTGCGATCTTGTCACTCGGCATGCCGACCGCCCGATCGCATGCCGCACTCATTCGCCAGTCGTGCTTCCCGGTTGCGTCTTGGTATCACCTTGCGCACTTGGGCCTTGTGCACCGGGCGCCGGCTTCTTTGCATCGGGATTTGTCGTGGTCTCGCCGCCGGTACTTTGCTTGGTTCCACCGGTTGGGTCCTTGGTGCCCGGTTTCAATGGACGGTCCTCGGGGTTGGTGCCGCCGGCCTTCGGCACATCGCTCCTGGAGCCGGGCACCGGTTCAGCCGGTTGGGGCACTACGGATTTCTCTTTTCTCTTCTTGGTCTTCTTCCTAGATTTGGTTGCTTTTTTGGGCTTCGCAGTGGAGCCGGTGGAAATTGCCGGTTTCTTTTCTGTCTTGGGTTCTCCCTTGGCCGTCCCGGCGCCGCTGGTGCCGGCGCTTGTGCCGGTGGTGATGTTCTCGCCTCCCCCGACGAGTGCCTTGATCTCGGCGCGATAAATCCACCCCGCCGCGACGCCGACGACCAACAGCAGGAGCACGAGCACCAAAGCGCCTTTGCCCATGCTGCCATCTTTTTTCTTGGACTTGCGGATCGGCGTGATTGTGCGGCGGGTGACCTTTTCGGTCGGCGCTTCGGGGTCGACCGCGCCGAACGCCGCCGCACCTCCAAAGAAAAGGTCGACGACCATCACCGTGGTATTGTCCTGCCCCTTGCGCTGCACCGCATCGACCGAGGAAACTAGGGTCTCGGCGAGGTTTTCGGCATCGGCATCCTTGGATTCGTTGAACAGGGCGGCAATCTCGTCTTCGGAGAGTGTTTCCACGCCGTCACTGGCGATTAGCAGGCGATCGCCTTTGCGAAACCTCACTGGCTGCTTGGATTTATCGATATGCTGCATTGTTTCGCCGATGACGGCCGAGCGCAATGCGTTTCGCTGGGGGTGACGGGCGGCTTCCTCGGCCGTCAATTCGCCAGTTTCGACCTGCTTGGCGAGGATCGGCGCCATGGAATGATCTTCGTTCAGGCGCTGCAAATGGCCACCGCGGACCAGCCACATCGGCGAATCGCCGACGCTGATCCACTCCAGACCTGATTTGGTGATCACCACGCCGACGAGCGTGCAGCCCATGCCCTCGAGTTCGGGATCGGCTTTGCCGTCCGCGCCGACCTGCTCGTTGGCATCGTGCAAAGCCAGGTCAAGACGCTCGGGAACCTGACCGTCCTCGCGGGCAAATGTCTCGATAAAAGTATCGACGGCGACACGGCTGGCATGGGCGCCGCCACGATGGCCACCCATACCATCGGCCAGCACCATAAGCAAACCGTCTCCGTCTTCACGCTTAATCGGGTTGAACTCGGCTCTATCCTCCTGATAGTCCCGAGCGCCCTGGCTTTGACGGACGGCGAATTGCCGCCCTTCGATCATTTATCGCGCCAGTCGAAATCCGCGCCGCAAAATGGAACGAAGCGCAGCTTGGTATCGCCAATCATGATCTCCTCGCCGCCTTTCAACTCCACCGGTATGAGAACCGGCTCGTCACCGAGATAGGTCAGGTTCTTACCGCCGCCATGGGCAACGAAATACTTCTTGCCCCTGGGGTCGTAGGTGAGGGACGCGTGATTGGTGCGCGAGATTTGATTGTCCCCGAAATCGAGGCAGATCCGTTCCGACGGTGCCCGGCCGATGCTGTTCATGCCGTAGCCGAGAGTCAACGAGGCGCCCTGACCAGGCCCCTCGACAACGACAACCCATCCGACCACAGGGTCTTCCATCGGCTCGCTGCGATCGCTGGAACCGGGCGACGAGGCTTTCTCCTCGGATTTCGTACCACTGCTTCGCTTTCGGGCGCCGATGATCTGCGTCGCCGGCGATCCATCGTCCGACAGCGCGGTATCGACACTCGCTCCGGCGCTTCCCGGATCAGTGGATTCGGAATCCTCCGTTCCACCGCTTGGCGCAGGCACGCCTTGCGAATCTTCCTTGGCGGAGACGCGATCCTTGATCGACCGGCGTTCGACCCTACGGGTCGTCGCTTCGGTCCCCTCGTCATCGTCGTCGATGGGTTTGCCGTCGGG
>JAPULJ010000366.1 GCA_027295145.1 Alphaproteobacteria bacterium
CAGCTCCCATTTAGCCTCGCCCAGCGCGGTGATGGCCTCGCGGACTTCGAAACGGTGACGCTTGGCGCCATCGATCCGGCTGCGCGCGACGGCGTAGAGGCACACCAAGCTCATCAGAAGCGCGCTGGGCACCAACGCGGCGGCGAACAGCTTGTCGATCGGCGTGAACGAGGCGACACCGTAGAGGATGATCAGGAGGCTCGGCGGAAACAGAATCCCCAGGCTGCCCGAGGCGGTGATCGTGCCAAGTGCGAAGCGCTCGCCGTAGCCATCGCGCAGCAGTACTGGCATCATCAGCCCGCCAAGCGCCAAGAGGGTAACGCCCGAACCGCCGCTGAAAGTCGTGAAAAAGGCGCACACCGCGATGGTGACGATCGCCGTGCCACCGGGGAACCAGCCGAACAGGGCGCGGAATGCGCGCACCAGGCGGCGCGACGAGTTGCCCTCGGCCAAGATTGCGCCGGCCAGGGTGAACAGCGGGATGGTCGGCAGAATCGGGTTGGCGGCGATGCGGTACGCCTCGACCGGGATCGAAGCGATGGGTGTCGCGTCGCCCCAGTACAGCAGCAGCGCGGCGGCGCCGAGCACGGCGAAGATCGGCGCGCCGGCCAAGGCCGCGACCAGCGTCAGGCCGAAGCCGGGCCAGAGCAGCCATGGCCGAAACTCGATCGGCACGGCCCCGAGGGTGGCAACCAGCAACACGGCAGCGGCGGCGATGACGCGGCCACGGGTGCCCCCCGGCAAGCGCCGGAAGAACCGCCAGCCGATCAGCGCGAAGCCCGCCGGCATGATCGCCTCGGCGACCCATAGCGGCATCAGGCCGGCAATCACGGTCCGTGCCGCGCTGTCGGCCACCACCATGTCGAAGGCGGCCTTGGCGAGCAGAAAACAGACTGCCACGGTCAGCGCTGCGGCGACCACCTCGGCGGCGCCGCGCCAGCGCCCGTTCAGGGCTGTCGCGAAGCCGAGCGCCAGATGTCGTCCCGCCGGCACCGCCGCGATCGCGCCCAGGAAACCGATCCACAGGGTTAGGTGACGCACCAGCTCAATCGATCCGGGGAACCCGATGCCGCCGAGCGGGCGTGCCGCCACCTCGATCAGCGGCAGGATCGCGATCGCGGCGAACGCCCCGACCAGGAGGCCGCGTTCGATGCGGCTATGCCCGGCGCCGGGGAGCGCGTCAGGGAGCGTTGGCGCGATAGTCATCACGAAGCCTCAGGACCTCGTCGAACGGGGCTGCCGGGATCATCGTGCCGCGTATCGTCGGATAGAGCCGTTCGACCTCGCGCTGCCACTCCTCGAGCGCCTCGGGCGGCACGGTCACAACCTTGAGGCCGTACTTGACCATGGCGGCGACGGCTTCCTGTTCCATGCGGCGGACGACCGCTATCATTTCAACGCCCTTGTCGCGAGTGATCGCCTCGAGCGTCGCCCGGAGTTTCGGTGGAATTCGGTTCCATGTCTCGGTCCTGACGATGGTGGCACCGATCAGCGGGCCCCATTTGAGATCCGACATCCAACCGGTGAAGGGGAACCACTGATTTCCGAGCGCCATCAGCGGCGGCGACTGGAAGGCTGAGATCATGCCGGTTTGAAGGCCTGGCAGGATGTCGATACTGGACAGCGGGACCGGCTGAAAACCCATGCGCTTCCACAATCTTTCGGTACTTGTGGCCTCGCCCGTGGTCCAGATAAAGAGCTTCAGCGCACGCAGATCGTCGATGCGTTCGACCGGCGCCTTGGTGAAGAAACGCACCCAGCCGGCGGTGCCCCAATTGAGTACGATATAGCCCTTGTCACGGAGGCGCGCTTCCCAGCGCGGCATCATGCGTTGCCAGACGTAATCGAGTTCTTCGTCCGTAGCGAAAGCCATCGGGATGTTCATGCCGGTCAGGTCGGAATCGATGCTGCTGAGCGCGGCCACGGTCACCAAGGCGGCGTCGATCTGGCCGATGCGCATGCGCCGCATAATGTCGGATTCGTCACCCAGCGTACCGGCGAAGACTTGCATGCGCACCGTGCCACCGCTCGCCGCGCGCCACTTTTCGTCGATGTCGCGGATCGAGATATCCCAGGTCGTACCCTTGGGCGCCACCGAGGCGAACTTGACGACCACGGTCTTGGCGACCGCCGATCCGCAGACCAGAAACGTGAATGCGACCGTCAGAAAAACACGCAACGGGTTCATCCGCCATCTCCCAGGAAAAGGTTGTCGATTTGCGAAAGCAACAGCGCGGCGCGGCGTTGCGCGATCAGATTGGCCAACCGCTGCTCGGGCGCCGTGTCGACATCGAACGCAAGCGTTCGGTTCAATAAGCTCTCAAATTCTTGTCGATCACTAAGCCGCACCGAAACGTTCTCGGCGAGCGACACCATGACCGATAACCTGCGACCACCGGCTAGCACCATGGCGCGAGCATAATGCGCGCGGGCGCGCTCGACGCTGCCGCCCTGGGTCTCGTGGCGGCCGCCCTCGAAGGCGACCATGAACTCGTGAGCGGCGCCGTCCTGGTAGGTCTCAACGAGGGCGAGGCAACGGCGCATCATCGGCCCGATCAAAGAGAGATCGGCAAGCAGGCCCATGTTCTGCTTGTCCGAGGCGATCGCCGCTGCCCAGGCGACCGTCGCCCAGTAAAGCGCATCGACCTGATCGACTTTGAGCGCCGCAAGGGCGGCTTCGGTCTCTCGCGTCAGACGCTCGCGGAAGCCCGGGGCATCCAACTCGAGAGCGCGCAAGCCATAGTCCCGACCCCGCAAATAGAGCCGATGGGCGCGGTGCCGCATGCCGCGCGCCGCCCCCGGCGACTCGCTCTCGATTTCACCGGCAGGTAGCGCCACATAGGCGTAAGCGTATTGGGTGAAGCCGCGCGCCGCCGCGACCAGCAGACCGCGATGCTTGGGTAACGTTTCGAGCAGGCCTTCGATTGTCTTCAGACCGAAGGGGATCGCTTGGCCGACCAGTTCTATATCGTCGTCGGTCGCGTAGACGGTGCTACTCTCGGCCAGACTGTCGGCGACCGCGTTGGTCGCCATGTGCTCGACGGTGGCGCAACCGGACGCGAGGAACAAGGTGCAAAGCGCCGCGATTGGCAGGAATCGCCGTTGGGTCGCGTGGGTTCTGGAATAAGTCATGTTGACCCGATATCGTACGATCGATGAAATTCAAACCTTTTGGGATTCTTGGATCGGCGCCGCATCGATCGTGGCCCGAGCCTCGTGCCGGATGGCAAGGGCGCTTTCAGTCACTTCGCCGAAGAAACGGGACACCTGGGACGCCGCGCCAAGCCAATCGGTTTCGCGATACGCGATGTTGTGGCGCCGGCAGAATTCACGGGTAATTACCCGAGCCCGGCGCAGTCCCCTTCTCGGCAGATTAGGAAACAAGTGGTGTTCGATGTGATTGTTGAGCCCACCGAACATGAAGTCGGCGATCTTGGTGTCGCCCAGATTCCGCGTCGTGATGATCTGCTGCTCGAAGAAAGAGATGTCGTCGTTGTCGGGTCCAAGAACCACGGTGCCGATGTGATTGACCAGGAAAATGGTGCCTAGGTATGGCCCCGTGATCCAAGTCAGCAACAGGTAGTTCACAATCGCGACCTCGAAACCGAGGACCGCGGCAGGGAGGCCGATCCAGAACGCCGCATGTAGCGGAAATACCAGCCAATCGACCCGAGCCTTGCGCGGCTCCCGGCACATGAAGCGAAGGCTGTCGATCTTCAAAGTGAAGCCCTGTATCGACACCAGAATCCAGATCAGCACCGCCTGATAGCGGGTCACCAGCCATCCCAGGCCGCGCTTCTCGAGCGCCGATTCCAGATACATGCTGAACGCGCCCGATTGCATATCCGGATCGAGGGTATGGCGGTTGCAATGGGCGTGGTGGCGGGTGTGAATGTCCTGGAAATGCCCATAGGAGAGGGCAGTCAGGAAAGTCAGGAAGAATTGGCCGGTTACGACGGCGGCCCGGCGATTTCGCGTGACCGCGCCGTGCCCGATCTCATGGGCGACGAAACCGGCATGTACATTGGCTGCCGCGATCAGAAGCAGCGCTGCCAGTCGCGGCCCCATGGCCGCATCGCCGAGTAGAGTGATGTATCCGATCCCGAAGGCCAACACCACGAAGATCATATAGCCGATTTGACGCCAAAGGACGGGCTCGAAGCAGCCAGCGTCCCTCAATTCGCGGCGCAGGATGGCGTAGAGTCTGTTCCCTTCGGACGACGCCAATCTGCCGCCGTGGTTTCTGGATACGCCGTCTCGGACGCCGAGGCCGACAAAGACGTCGCTGGACCCTGTGGCGCTTGACGCTGTCATAGTTTCGACTCCTTGTTGCGTTCGGAAAAACACGTCAGGGCGATGCCCCATGCAACCAGGAAAACGGCTTGGGCTTGAAATTCATAATTTTTGGAATGCCGGTGGACATCCGGTATTCCAGATCACTTCGCATTTCCCGGATACAGGCAGAATGTCGCCTGTCTTCAGGAGGTGCAAAATGAGAGCGGCAACACGCCTTTCAGTGACTGGTTTGATCCTCGTCATTTTGGTGCTCGTAACGACAGGCTGCGCGCGACGTGCTCCCGGGATCAGTGAGTCGACACCCATCGTGTCAAGATCTTCAGTCATCACAGTTTGGTTGTATGAAGACCATATGTCGATTGGCGTTGTCGCATTGGGTCCGAACCAGTTCTTATACCAGGATTGGTTCGAGTTCGAGCCAGCCTTCAGGGAGCATTTCGCCCGTGGACCCACGTACACGACGGCTCGCCCGAAAAGATTGAAGCGAACGCAAATTGCGCTTGGCGATGCATTTCACGAGACAGCTGAGTCGTACTTCAATTCATTACCATACGCCGGTGAAGCGGCTGGCTACGGCCTCCTTCTTGCCCCTGCACTCATCATGGTCGGCACGCTATCGAGAGCAGCGATTGGTCGAATTGAGTGGGTGCAGCCTCGCCCGGTTGTTCAGCTTCTGGACGGTGTTGATAGTCCAGTGTCGTCGATCCCCACGGGGTTGTTGAACAAGCAAAGCCTCGCAATGGCAATCAGCGACCGGATTATCCGCAGCTCACAAAATCGCTCTGACCCTCAACTCCTTGAGGTGCCGTTCGCGCAGGCACGTGAACGTTCGCTGTGGATCGCTAGGGTTGACGCGCTTCTCACCGTGCGTGTGCAATCGATTGACCT
>JAPULJ010000367.1 GCA_027295145.1 Alphaproteobacteria bacterium
GCTGGTTACTGCCGGTCAGGTCGGCATGCGCCCCGATGGCACCACCCCGGAAGGTTTCGAAGCGCAGCACGATCAGATTTGGCAGAACACCGTCGCCATCCTCAACGATGCCGGCTTCGGTGTTGAAGACATCGTCCGCATTAATGTCTTTTCGACCGATCCCGATGGTCTGCAATATGTCATGGCGCATCGTAAGAAGTACCTGAACGCGGACCACACGCCGGGCTCGACCTGGCTGGTGATCAGCCAGCTCGCCAATCCGCAATGGGTCGTCGAGATGGAGACGATTGCTGCCAAAGCGGACTAGTAGCCGGACCGGACCGCTCGTAGGTCATGTAAGCGTAAGCGATGAGCGGCGTCCCAAAAGGGCATAATGCACGGCGCACTTAGGTTGGCGCGGCCACTGACACGTCGTCGCTTGACACCCCATATGGGGGCTGACTATATCGCGGTCTCTCGAAACGCGTGGCGGAGTAGCTCAGCTGGTTAGAGCAGGGGAATCATAATCCTCGTGTCGGGGGTTCGAGTCCCTCCTCCGCTACCAAATAAAACCCCGTTAATTCAATAAGTTAGCGGGGTTTTCCATTTTGGGAACTAGCACCATGTTGCATTCATGTTGCGATTCTATCCCATTGTTTTCCAACGATTCCCAAACACTAGCGGCAGGTCCGTGCAACATGCTTGCGACATACGGGCATTTTTCACGGAGAATCTTCTGACTTTGCAGAGTTAAAAACAAAAACACTTGTAATCAGTTTCATTTCGACTATCTTGAGGGGGATGGCAACCATTACCTACCAGTACAACCAGATCGAGGCGGCCCTTGTCGCGGCCTTCAATATCAGCGACGGCGAACGCCCCGCGTTCAAGGGGCGGCTGCGCCACCTGCGGAAGCGGGGTGTTCCCGATCTTCCGGCGACCGGGCGTGGTGGTATCTCAACTTACTCTGAGCGCGATTTAATCGAGTTGGTCTGGGCGGTTGAGATGGAAGCAATGGGTGTCTCCCCCGGGAAAATACCAACGATCATCGAAAATAGCCGCTCCGATTTACCAGCGACGTTCGGCATCATGTCAGCGAGGTCAAGTCGTGGCGGTGACTGGTGGTTCGTCGTTGTGCCGAACTCCATAGTTGGCGATTGGAATAAAGCTGGCTTTGCTGCCGAGAAGGATTTGGACGGCGTAATGCGAGACATGCGGACCAAGTGGGGGCGGGTTAGCGCCGGAAACATTAGCGCGCGTTTGCAAGCGGCTTTTGAAGCCATCGCAGGTACGCAACCTGCAAAACGAGGGCCATAAATTTTTTGCCTAATTGAATGTGAAAACACTTCTTATGAAAGGGGCCAGAATGGAAAACGAAAACTCTCTAAAGGACGACCTGCTGACCGGGGCGCAGGCCATCGCCGACTACATCGGTGAAGATAAGCGCAAGGCGTATTACCTGCTCGAAAACGGGTTGATCCCCGGCAGGAAGCGGGGCGCGGAATGGATTTCGCGCAAGTCCTCCCTTGATCAAGCTCACGCCGTCGATGCCGCCTAATGCCGGTGCCGACCCAGGCCGCGCCGTGATGGCGCTGCATCCCATGAAGGAAAATTACCATGACCCCAAATGCGAACGGCCCGGGGGCAATCCGGGCCGCTGCAGGAAACGCTTCAACAAATCTTCCCTATATATATGGCGTTTCGATACCGGTTCGACAAGCCTTCCATGCCTGCGTTAGCGGCGTCGCGGCTTTCATTGAAAATTACGCAATCCGACAGCTCGCCCTCCGGCAGATCGGGCGGGCGATATGAGGGTTGCTGATGTAATCGTGCGCGAGCGCCACCGAAAGGATATGGGCGACGTGGCGGCGTTGGCGCGCAGTATTGAAGACGTTGGTCTGTTGCAACCCATTGTCGTCACGCCCGACGACGTTCTGATCGCTGGAGAGCGCCGCCTAGAGGCGTTCAGGTTGCTTGGCCGTGATGACGTGTCGGCAACCGTTGTCCCTCTGGAAGATATTGTGCGCGGCGAGTTTGCCGAAAATATGGCGCGCAAGGCATTCACCCCCTCTGAGGAAGTGGCAATTTGGCGGTCACTGGCTCCAAATGTTTCAACTCCGGTTGGTCGCCCGAAAAAAGAAAATGGTGGAAATTTACCACCATTAGAAAAGGGCAAAACCCGCGACAAAGTAGCGTCCTATCTTGGGAAGTCCGGCAAGACGCTTGAAAAGCAAGTTGCCTTGGTTGAGGCGGCGGAGGCGGAGCCAGAGAAGTACGCGCAATTCGTTGCCGACATGGACCGGACGGGCCGTGTCAGCGGCCCCTACAAAAGATTAGTTGTCGCCCGGAAGGCAGAATCGATACGAAGGGAGGCGCCGCCACTGCCGGGGCGGGGGCCGTATCGTGTCATCGTTGCCGATCCTCCCTGGCCTTATGAGGTGCGGCTAGCTGATCCGTCGCATCGGGGAACGACCCCCTACCCACAAATGTCGATTGAACAAATATGCGCGCTCGATGTGGGGCGTATAGCTCACGACGACTGCCTACTCTGGCTCTGGACAACGAACCACCACATGCGCGAGGCGTTCACGGTTCTCGACGCCTGGGGCTTTGAGCAGAGGACAATTTTAACTTGGTTCAAGGATCAAATGGGTATCGGCAAATGGTTGCGCGGTCAGACGGAACACGTCCTGATGGCGGCGCGTGGCAGGCCCGTTGTTGAGTTAACAAACCAGACCACGGCACTGCCAGCGCCCAGGCGGGCGCATTCTCAAAAGCCTGATGAGTTTTACGAATTCGTTGAGCGCCTCTGTCCGGCAACCCGCTACGCGGAATTGTTCCAACGCACGAGTCGCCTAAACTGGGATGGCCACGGAGACGAGGTGGCGCCATGACTGCCGCCGACCTCGGTGGCGAAATCCGCCGCGCTCTTGCACACCCCGCGTCGGCGAACATGATCGGCGTCGAACGTGTTCGCGCCGACGGCGCTGGTTTGTATACCCCCGATGCCGATGGCCCGATCTTGGCTGCCATCGTCGCGATCATGCCGCCGCCGGGCGAGACAATCATCGATTCGGTGGCGATCGACCTAGCACGGCCGGATCGGTG
>JAPULJ010000368.1 GCA_027295145.1 Alphaproteobacteria bacterium
GAGCGGCTCGAGAATGGCGGGGCCGAATTCCTTGTCGGCCCGGACGTCCTCGTCGATCTCGCGCAGCACCGCCATCACGCGGTCCACATCTTCGCCGTAGCCGACGCCGATATCGAACAAATAATAGGCGTAATCGGGCGAGGAATTCTTGACCGACGAGATCTCGGAGAAGGGTATGACGTGCAGATTCCCCCACAGATCGCGCAGGGTCATGGTGCGGACGCTGACCGCTTCGACCGTGCCGGAGGCGCCGGCGACTTCGACCACGTCGCCCACTTTGAGCGTATCCTCGATGAGGATGAAGAGCCCGGTGATAATGTCCTTGACCAGGGTCTGGGCGCCAAAGCCGATGGCCAATCCGACGACCCCGGCGCCAGCCAATAGCGGGCCGATATTGACGCCAAGCTCGGAGAGCACAATCAGGGCGACGAAGACGACCAGGGCGATGAAGATCGCCTTGCGGGCGAGCGGCAGCAGAGTGCCCAGGCGTTTTGCCCGGTCGCGGTCCTTGGTCTCGGTTGTCAGGTGCTCAAGGTAGCGCTCGATGGCGCTGCTGACCAACTCCCAAAAGACGAGAGCAGCGACGATGACGACGACGATGGCGATTGCACTCGAGACGATCGCCTCGCCGGTCGGCCCGGTAATCCAGCCAATCGTGTCAACGCCCCAGGTCTGCAGCACGGCGAGCAGGGCGAAGCTGTAGACGATGGCCCGGATCGCTTTGTGGAGCACCGGCAAGTAGCGGTTGGCGCGTTCTTCGAGGCCCGCCGCGCCCTTTTGCATATCCGCCCCGACCCGGAAAAGTCGGGTGATGCCCCGGTCGAGGATGCGGGTGAGGATAGAGGCGAGGCTGAGGATCACCGCCGTCAGCAGCGAAGCGCGGATCAGGAATTCGAAGCCACCGGCGATATCGAGGGCCCAGACGATGAACATCGCGGTCACGTAAAGCACCGCCAGGATGTGCCACACATCGGCGAAGTGCGCGCGGATATTGTTGAAGCTCTTGTCCTCGTCCCCGGCGCCGTCCTTCGCGCGTAGCCACGTGCCGACCGCCTCGCGATTTTGCAGGAGGAAGACGACGACCATGATGGCGAGCGACAGACCCAGCAGCTTCAGCAGTACTGCGTGGCCGCCCGCCGGCAGGCCGAACAGCAGCGCCGCCTCGATGATGAAGTATCCGTAGATGCCGATATTGGCGAGCCGGCGTACCCACAGGAAAAGATATCGCGCGCTGGATGTATCCAATGGAATGAGCCGCAGGCTCTCGGCCTTGGGCACCAGGATCATGCGGGCGATGGCGGAAACAGCGCGGGCGAAGAGGTTGGCGTAGATGATGGTCAACGCAATCAGCCGCACCGGCTCGCTCGGCGCCAGTAGAGGCAGCGCGCCGTAGGCCGCCACCGCGAAGCCGGCGATGGGAAGCAGATCGAGAAATGTACGTGCGCCAAGGAAGAGCAAGCGGATTGGCCAGGCATCGCTGTCCTTGGCCTCGACCGCGCGGCGGGGACGCCGCAGAGCCAGGCGCGCCAGCATCTCGGTGAGCAGCCCCAGTCCGAGAATGACAAGGGTCTTCCATAAGCCTTCCCACCAGCGATCGCGCTTAATCGGGTCGTCCCATTGAGTGCCGATCCATGTCCACATGGCGCCGGCTTTGAGGAGCACCCCGGCGGCGTCGACGATCTCGGCCGCTGCCTTTTTGGCGCGCTCGGACAGCCCCGAAAGAAAGCTGGAGCCACTCTCGGGCTTGGCCGCAGCGCCGGCGGCGCGGCGGGCTTCGAGGATGGCTTTAAGGGTCCGAAGAAATTCCTTTCGTTTGGCTTCGTCCTCGAGAGTTTCAACCAGAGCCCCGAGTTCCCTGGCCGTCAGCGCGCCGGGAGATTTCGCGGCTTCACTGGATTTGGCGGTCGGCGCTTCGGCCGCTGCTACGCGTGGCGTGGCCAACGGTCCCGCCAGCCAGAACAGGACCAATGCCGCGGTCAGCAATTTCAGGGCGCCCCCGAAGCGAACTCTCATCGCCCTAGCCTAATTCCTCATGCTTGGTAAATCTTGCGTGCCGCCCGACGAAGGGCGACGGCCGCGTTCGGGTCTAAATACATGACCCGGCGATTGCCACCAAGCCCATACCAAGGAACGCTGATAATGGCCCCGCGTATTAACATGCGTAAAATGGAAGAGCCTCACGCGGATAACACGTTGGCCGACGAAGCGCTGAGCGAGGATGATCTGCTGGCGGCTATGATCGCCGATCCGATCCCCATTAATCCCCCAATCGTGCTTGCCAAGGGTCAGGCGAGGATCGGGCGCACACCTGAAAATGTGCTCGAATCTCTCTGAGCGCGGCGCTAAACGGGACAGCCGGGTCGACTTGGACAAGGTAGACGCCCCAGTGAGACGCCCCGCACACCCCAAATGAGACAAGTTGCACAGTAAACCGGGGACAGTATATCTATTCGTTAAATAAATAGATATACTGTCCCCGATTTAGACCTTGTTTTATTTATTCTGCGGTCATAAAAAAGGCGCCGCCGGGTTCTCGGGGACGCCTCTGGCGGTCAGTGCGTGGATCGGGCGGTCAAGACATCGCCTTGATGCGCGCATTGAGGCGCGAGATTTTGCGTGAGGCGGTATTCTTCAGCACTACGCCCTTTGTAACGCCGCGCTGAATTTCAGGCTGCGCCGCTTTCAGGGCGGCGGCCGCCTCGTCCTTTTTGCCGCCGGCGATGGCCAGTTCGACCTTGGTGATAAAGGTTCGAATACGGCTGCGCCGCGCGCTGTTGACGACGGTTCGCCGCGCGTTGCGTCGGATGCGTTTCTTGGCTGATTTGTGTTGCGCCATTGATTCTCAAAGTTCCTTGGGTGACCTCGGGCGGGCGATCTTGGAAGCCGGGCTTATATAGGCAGCTCGCCACTTCGGTCAAGGGCGCGGCGGCCGGTCAATTGCATTGAATCCTCACGCACTAGCGTTGGTAGGGCCTGAATTGCCTGCCCAGCGCCAGCCCCTGGTTCTGGTAGGAAGAGCCGATCGCTTTGCCGTAGAGCTTGTCGGGTTCGGCCGAGAGCCTTTCGTAGAGCAACCGGCCGACGATCTGTCCGTGCTCGATGACGAAGGGCACCTCGTGGCTGCGTACTTCGAGGACCGCGCGGGTGCCCTTGCCGCCGGCCTCCTCGTGGCCGAAGCCGGGATCGAAGAAGCCCGCATAATGAACCCGGAACTCGCCGACCAACGTATCGTAGGCGACCATTTCAGCGGCGTGACCCGGCGGCACCCGGAACGCCTCACGCGAAGCCAGGATGTAGAAATCGTCGGGCACCAGGATCATCCCGCCTGTTGTATCGGCCTCGACCGGCTCCCAGAATTCCTTGGCCTCGTAGCTTCCCTTGGCGTCGACATCGACCGGCGGGGTGTGCTTGCGCGCGCGGTAGCCGATGAATTTGGAATCCTTACTCCCGCGCAAATTGACGCTCACCGCCGAGCCGCCGCGATAGGGGTCGTCCTGCCCCAATGCATCAAGTAACGCGCGGGTTTCGGTTCCGGCCATGCGCGGTTTGCCGCGGATCAGGCGCAACTGGCTGAGCCGCGTGCCCTGACGAACTTTTACGCTGAATGTCAGCGGCGAGATTTCGGCATAGAGCGGTCCCTCGTAGCCGGCGCGCACCTGGTCGAACTCGCTCGCATTGTCGGTGATCAGTCGGGTGAAGATATCAAGCCGGCCGATCGAGCTCTTGGGGTTTGCCGTGCCGGAAAGGTCCTTGGTCAGGCGCACATGTTCAAGCAGCTTGACCACGTAAACGCAGCCTCTCTCGAGAACCGCCCCATCGGTCAGGCTGAAATCGTGGGTGGCGAACTGCGCGATCTTGTCTTCGACCGTGGCCTCGCTGCCCGGCAGGAAGCTGGCGCGGATGCGGTGGGCGCGTGGACCCAAGCGCAAATCAAGGCTAGCCGGCTGAATCAACTCCTCGCCGATTTCGACGGCGGCGCTGATATAATGTTTGCGCACAAGCGCGCGGATCTGTTGCGCCGGCAGGATGCCGGTTGCCGCGCGTTCCTCATCGACAGCATCGGGGAACAGCGGCTGCGCGGATTCGGGCATGGCTAATACTTTCCGCCAGTGGTAAATTGACCGGGTCTTAGTCTAGCACGGAAAAAGCATTAGATACAGAGGCTTAGGGCGGCGTTGGCGCCGATTGCTATCCACAATTTACCGCCGGCAACCCGTTGTGGCGGCACCGAATATTACGTTATGCACGAAACTCACAGCTACAATGACCGAGTCGTTGGTGGACAATCGGAGCCTGTCGCCTACCAGCTCGCAAACCCGGAGCCAAGCTCTGTTCATCGACCGGGCCGTGACATCTACACACAATCATTTCATTTTTGATTTCGCATGCCTATGATGGAAAAAGTGGTTTTCCATAGGTTTTATCAACGGGAGGCGACACTATGTTTACACCGATAGGAACAACAGTACGATTTTTCCCAGTTTTTGTGGCGTTTGCGTCGCTTCTCCTGTCGGGTTGCATTCAGATTCCACCCGAAGCAGTCGAGGCCAATCGGCAGATCTCCAAAGGGATATCGACTCTTCACAGCAACGTCGGAAGGCTTATCGACGCTTGGGAGGCTACAGCCACGGCGATCTTGGATGAGCGTTGGTCGAAAATCTACGCAACAGGTGAGAATTTCTACAGAGGTAAACGAAATCTTACGGCAGCTGCTGTGCTAACCGCGCCGCAGAGGGAAGAAGCGGCCGGCGTTGCTAATCTGCTTCGCGATGTGGTGATTGACAAGATCCGCACGCAGGCGAACAAATACCGAACCACCGCAGCAAGGAACGCACGCCACCTGTTGCGCGCAAATGAGAGCATAACGAAATTGCTCGTTTCGAGCCGCGAGGTCATCTCGGCCCGAGCCGCAGTAGTCGAGAAGGCCGGCGAGCTTGTTCCGATCCTTCCGGTCGTAAAGGGCTTCGTTGAA
>JAPULJ010000369.1 GCA_027295145.1 Alphaproteobacteria bacterium
ATCGCGCGCAACTCGGCCTTCGTCTACAAGGATAAAGCGTTCAATGTTGCTGACGTCTGCCGCGAGCTCGGCGTCAAATTCGCCGTGCAGGGTAGCGTTCGCAAGGCCGGCAACCGGGTTCGCATTACCGCCCAGTTAATCGATGGATCGAGTGGTGGACATCTCTGGGCCGAGCGCTACGACCGCGATCTCACCGACATTTTCGAGATTCAGGACGATGTCACACAGCAAATTGTAGGTGCTCTCAAGATCACCCTGAGCGAAGCTGAGAAGACCTTGATTGTTGGTGGCGGCACGAAGGACGTCGAGGCACACGACTTGTTTCTCAAGGGTCGCGGGTTGATGTTCGGGACCCAAAGAGACCGCGAAATGTTCGTGCAAGCTATGGCCTGTTTCCGAGATGCCATCGAAATCGATCCGAACTATGCCGGTGCCTATGCGGGGCTGGCTATGCTCTACGCATTAGACCATCAGAATCACTGGAGCGACTCTTCAGAGACCTCGCTCGATCAGGCCCAGCGCTTCGTTGATGAGGCAATCGCCAAGGACGAAAAGGATCCTTTCCCGCATTACGTTGCCGCCGTGGTTGCCACGTGGAAGAAGGACTATGAACGATGGGCCTATGAGGGCGACCGAGCCCTGGCGCTCAACCCCAACCATGCACTTGCACTTAACACTCGGGGTAATTTGTACATCTATACCGGAGAGCCGGCCAAGGCGATTCCCTACTTCGAGCGGGCGATGCGCCTAGACCCGGTCGCTCAACATGGGCAGAACGTTCATTTCCTTGGTTTGGCCTATTTTGTGGCCGGCGAATATGAAACCGCAGCGACTTGCTGGAAGGATCGCATTGCGATCAATCCAACTACGGATTTGTCGCGCGCCATGCTCGCGTCAGCTTTGGGCCATTTGAATCAACTGGATGAAGCCCACCGGTATTGGCGCGAGCTCAAGGAAATCAATCCCGGATACTCCCATGTCGATCATTTCGGCCGATTGCCGTTCAAGGACCCAGCGGATACCGAAAAGTTGACCGACGGCCTGCGGAAGGCGGGTCTGGCGGAGTGACCGCTTTGGGTCAATAACGGACATTTACCGCCTTGGATTTTATGTCCGCTATACCCCCAATAACGGACATAATCAGCGGAATAGCGGACATCAGTAATTTGATGTCCGCTTTCGGGTATAAACCGGACGTGATCGACGACCCCGCTGGACGGCAGCTTTTAGCTAATAACGGACATTAATTCTCTGGTAGTCCGGCCTTGCGGAGACCGTCGAGATATACATCCCGATATGACTGATGATGAATAAGTGTTTTGTCATCTATCCACGCGCACGAAATCCCCGGTTCGATCTCTCGCATTTGCTCACACACCCTTCGCGCCTCTTCGGACCGTCCGAGATGTCCAAGGGCGGAGGCTAGCCCAACAACAGTCCAAATCTGGGGAGCTTGTCGATGACGCACTGCTTTCTCACCCAACTCGGCGGCCAGTATGAAATCACCGAGGAAGATGTGTGCTTCGGTGAGGCGGGCCAACGTTCCGCCGACGAAGGGATCGCGCGGGCTCAGCCGGAGGGCTTCCTCCAAATGGGCTAGACTGTCTGACGCGTGTCCCGACCATGCCAAAGATGATCCCAACATTCGATGGGCCATGACGTTGTTGGGATCAATTTCAATAGCGGTCTTCAGAGGCCCCATCGCATCAGCGGCCTGATGATTGGCGAGAAAGGCATGCCCCAGAGCCACATGAGCCATGGAGTCCTCGGGATCGAGTTCCACTGCCAGTGTGGCGTTTTGCAGAGCCACAACTGCGGTCTCGCGGGGCTCGTCGGCCCAACCGAAAGTTATTAGATAGAAGCGGGAAAGGGCCGCACCCCAATGTGCCTGCGCAAATTCGTGGTCGAGGAGAGTGGCCTGTTCAAAGAAATCGTTGGCCGCCAGCAAGTCTGATTTCGTGCGTCGGTGGACATGCCGCATACCACGCTGAAACAAATCCCAGGCGTTTAGGTTACTTGTTCGCTTTAATCTGGCCCGCTCTTGCTCCGCCTTTCTTAATTCCGGTTCGAGAGTGGCAACAACACGTCCTGTAATGTCGTCTTGCAGCTCGAAAATGTCTTCCAGGTCACTGTCATATCTTTCAGCCCAAAGTTGATTGCCGGTTTCTCCATCTATTAACTGGGCGGCAATGCGGACCCTTTTTCCCGCCTTGCGAACACTGCCTTCCAGTACATAGCGAGCGCCCAATTCTTTGGAAACTTGACGAATTTCCGGCGATTGGCCTTTGTAGGAAAAACTGGAATTACGAGCGAGGACAGTGATCTCTCTGAGGCGGCTAAGCGATGTGATGATGTCCTCGGCAATGCCGTCAGAAAAGTATTCCTGCTCGGGGTCACCCGACAGGTTATCGAACGGCAGCACCGCAATGGAGGGTTTGCCGGTCAATGAGCCTGAAGATGCGGCTTGCGCTTCGGGTGCATTGTCTTCGGTGACTTCTGTGACGAAACGGAACCCGCGCCGGGGGAATGTCTTGATCACCGCTTGCGCCTTGCCGTCATCGCCGATGGCACGCCGGGCCGAATTGATCCGCGAGTTGAGCGTGCCGTCGGAGACGATCCGCCCGTCCCAGACATGCTCGATGATCTCATCCTTGCTGACCACCCGGTCGCGGTTTTCGATCAGTAACTGCAGCAGGGCGAACACCTGGGGCTCGACGGCTATCTCGTCGTCGCCCGCTGACAAACGGAAGCCTTCGGTGTCGAGTGCGTGGTCGCCAAACCGGTAGATCATTGCAGCTCAGCCTCCCCAGCCAATTTCGAGTTCGTTATTCTCGTGATCATCCGCGACAGTCCTCCCCGGTCCGTACGCGGAGGAAACAGTGTAACGACATTTTGGACTGGAAACTAAGACTAAGCGTTTACGGAGAATGTCTGTTATGGGTCAGGAACGGACATTAGCCGCGCTGGATTTTATGTCCGCTTTACCCCCGATAACGGACGTTGCAACGGTGACTACCATCCCAGCAGAAAGGGATGAGTCAGTCCGCATTAGACCTTAAAATTGGACAATAGTGTCATTATGGAATTTGGGGCCGACGCGATTCCTGAAGTTTGAGGGTGGTTGCTCGTCGAGAA
>JAPULJ010000037.1 GCA_027295145.1 Alphaproteobacteria bacterium
GGCCCTTGTAGCGGAGCGTGTTGTCGTTCGAGACCTGGCGCTCGGGCAGCGCCGGCCGGAGACCGTCATTCATCATTCCGATCAAGGTCCGCAGTACACGTCAATCACCTTCGGAACCCGCTGCCGCCGGGCCGGCGTGCGGCCCTCCATGGGCTGCGCAGCAGGGAGCGTAGCTCGCTCGGCGGCGGCCATGACAACGCCATGTGCGAGAGCTTCTTCGCCACCCTCGAATGCGAGCTCGTCGACCGAACCCGCTTCCGCTCTCATGCAGAAGCACGCAGAGCCGTCTTCGAAGTCATCGAGGGATGGTACAATCCCCGCCGGCGCCCTTCATCGATCGGCTACCTGTCACCCATCAACTTCGAAAGGAACCAGCTATCCCCCGCTCGACCAAGTCCGTAACTCTCCACGAAACCGGGGCCACTCCGGCATTGCGGTTTGGAGTGGATGCCTGGACCATACACGACTGGGAGACCAGCACGTCGTCTCTGGCGATGCGGTACCAACCCGCCTGCGGAAATGAGCGGCAATCTGGCCGCACATTCGGCCGCGCTGCGCAATTTCACTTGGGAAAAGCATTGCGGTGGCCCTTTCGAACTCCCGGTCGCCGCGTGACTACGAATTCGCCATGGACAGGTTCACAGGATCACCTGTAGCCTCGGCCAGTTACCGTGACAATGCCAGAAAGAACAATGGCGAAGTTCGGGGACATGAAGACCCTCCAAAAGTCTGCCGCCGCCCATGCCTCGATCCACAACCACTTCAACAAGGACCGTCACTTCAACCGCCGCGACATCTTCAAGCAGAACCGCGCTGCCGCCCCGGCCCAGTGGTGTGAACTGCTGGCCTGAGAATCCCCGCCATCGGCGTTTTGACGTCTTGCAAATTTAGTCTGAGCCGTCAGGAGGAGTATCCCTGATCAGGTAGATCCGCAGGTTTTTTATCACTTGAACGAGATCGTAGTTCTCAAGCCGTTGCTCTATGTACTGGCGTTCGTCCGGGAAATTGCGCATGTACCCCGGATTCTCCATTTTTACGACGATGGTTGGCGCTTGATCAAAAATGGCTGCAATTTCTGTCTTCGGTGTGGCCTCCGGTCCGATCACCACTCTCAGCACATTTGGCTTGAAGAGGACGGATGGGTGAGCGATCCGTGTCGGCGGTTGTTTGTCCAAAAGCCAGTACACAATATGATCCGACATCAGAAATATTGTGTAATTGGAAAGTCGCAGGGACTCCACATAGTCTGCAACCTGGTAAGCCGATCCATAGCTGAACGCTTCCCCCGCCGCAGCCCGTGTTGCAAGAACTTGGTAGTGCCGATATGCCGGGCGCAGAGCCAGAGCCACGACGGCCAGCAAAACAAGCGCCGCCGGAACGAAGAATCGGGAGCAAAGTGACTTTTCGACTGCAACGGCGGCAAACAGCGAAAGGAAGGGGGCAAGTTGCAATAAATAATGGGACTGCGCGCCCCCTTTTAGGAGCGATATGGCGATGCCAATCGTTACGATGATGACGATCGCCGTTTGTTGTCCATGGTCTGATCCTTTCGTGGCCATCCTATAAACTGCCCAAACCATCGAGCCTAGGCTCAGAACAAGCAGCAGGCTGCTAAACAAAAAAGTTGGTTTTCCGGGTTTTATGTAGCCGCCGGTTAGTCTTGTGAAGCTACCGATCGGGGACATTACGTCTGCATAGGCCAGTGGCGCAACGAAAAGCGACGTCCACCAGAGATCCCCCTCCCCGGCCATCAAGTAAGGTATGGCCGTCAGCACCACAACGCCGAGACCGCCGACAGCGTAAGCCGCAGTCGCTTTGATGCGCGCGATAACGGTTTTGTGGTTGGGGTGGAACACCACGATAGCGCCAATAACAAACGCCAAAAAAGCTAGATTGAGACGGACCAATGCGGCCGCAGAGACGAGCACCCCCAAAGCCAACATAAGGCGGGGTGACAAGGATCGCCCGAGAAGGATGAAGATGCTACCCAGCAGGGGCACCAGCGCAATATGCTCCGTTAGCGTTGTCTGCCCGGAGTGCAGCAGACTGGCCGCGAGAATGAATATTGCGGCGGCCAATGTCGCACTGACTTTGTTGAATAGCTTTCGGCCTATGTAGTAGGTTAGGACTGCCGACAGCAGAACACAAAGCGCGCCGGCCAGGCGCACGGCAATGATGCTCTTGCCGAACAGCTTTATGCTAAGGGCGTAAGAGACGAATGCCAGCGGCGGTTTGTCATCCCAGAGGTCGCGATAAAGAAGCTTCCCGTCCAACAGCGATTGGCCCATCAATATGAAGGTGCTCTCATCCCAGTCGAGCACCACAGGAAACCAGTATGGAAAACGGACAGATAATGTAAGAACAAGAAGAAATATTATTATGAATATATCGGGGGTGTTCGTAAACTTTTTATGAAAAAAGATCCTCATTGTCTCAAGACCCTCATGATGAATTGAACGGTCGATCGGGAAGAGTTCATCCGGCGGCAGCACTGCGGCGGCTTCGCACCCGTCCCTCGCCATTATCGCATACGGCTCGGTCGACAGCGGAATTTTCGCCGATTCTTCGTATCGGGTCGGTCGACATCGGTGCTCCGTCGTTCAAGTCACCGTGAAATCCGCGCCGCTCGGCTTCAAGCCGCGTCAACGCCGGGGGCGGCGCAGGGTCGGGACGTAGGTGGGCGGTGCTCACCTTCAGCGATGGCGTCGGCCAGACGGGCAGAACCGGCTCAGGCCGCGATCCGCTGGTAACGATGATGCACGCCGCCGACCCGCGGGAAGGCGACGACATTTCCAGCCTTGACGGCCTGCACCGGCCGCCCGTCAGAGGCGTCCTTATCCAGCGACACATGACAGCGCATCCTGTGGTAGTAAACCAGGCACGAAGTCAGGATACGCCGCAGGTGTGCCGGGTTCCGGACCATAACGTGGTCCAGGCATTCGCGCCTGCCAGCGCTTCGCGGGCTGCTGCGCAGCCGATGACGCGTTCGACGTATGGCGTTTGCCATGGCGAGCGCAGCACGGTCAGGATTTCCTTGATGTCCATCGCGGCCAAGCGGTCCCTAACGATTTGGCCATATGCACCGTCACGATCTCGGACGAGGTATCGCGGCGGCGTATCCCACGCGAACGCCTCGGTGATCTGTTGGGCAATCCAGATCGCGGTCGGGTTTTCCGTGACGCTGATGTAGACGATCTGGCGCCGATCGTGGCGCAGCACGACGAAACCGTACAGCAGCTGGAACGCCGCAGTCGGCACCACGACCCCGATTATGGATCAAAAATTTCGTAGTTCCCCGTTGGTGTTGAATCCAAAAGGATTCATGATGCGTTTGCGAAACAGCACGATCACCAACGGGGTGACGATAAGATGGCACAAGGGGTCCTGGCATTCCAGTACGCGGC
>JAPULJ010000370.1 GCA_027295145.1 Alphaproteobacteria bacterium
CACTGGACGCCGGGGTTCGTTTTCACGACGAGGCGGATAATGAGCGAGCTGTCGCCGAAACTCTGCAGGCCGGGCACAACGGGGTCCGCCAGCACTTTGTTCTTCCACTCCGGGGCTTGGCAGACCTCGGTGGCCGCTTCCAAGATCACCTGGCTCACCCGATCGATATCTTCGCCATAGCCCACCCCAATTTCCAGTTTCACCTGCGACCAGCCATGGGTCATGTTGGAAACCGAGGCGACGGTACCGTTGGGAATGAAGTGGAGCGTTCCCTCCATATCGCGCAGCACCGTGACCCGCAAGGTCAGGCGCTCGACCGTGCCGCTGATGCTGCCGACCTCGATCCAATCGCCGATGGTGTATTGATGCTCCAGCAGGATGAAGAAGCCCTGGAAGAAATCCCGAATAAGGGATTGAGCGCCGAAGGCGAAGGCCAGACCCAGGACCCCGGCCGAGGCGAGTAGCGTCGAGACCGGTATGCCGAGTCGGTGGAGTAGAAAAAGACCGGCGATGATCCAGACCACGCCGGAGACGGTCTTGCGGCTCACACTCGAGATCGTCTTCATCCGCTCCTGGGACGAGACGCGGTCACGGGCCAATCCAACCACCACGCGTTTTTCGATCCGACCGGCGAAGTGATTCACGAATCGCACGACGACCCAGGCCAGCAGTGGTATCAAGAAAAGCGACGCCAGGGTCCACAGCGCGGCGACGCCGATCTCCTTGGAATAATCTGACCGTATTGCGACAATGGAACTGTCGTGGTTCTCACGAATACCCTCAAGCCCTGTGGTTTTGTTCTCGATTTTGGCCTTGTGCAGTTCATACGGCGCGATCTCGGCATCCAATCGCAACTTGGAGCGGCGTTCACGAAGGTCTTCTGTCCAGCGCTGATGACCCCGAAGGCGGGCCTCTGCGGCGAATAAGCGGTCCGCCCAGTAGTCTTTGTCCCAGTCGTGGGTCTCTTCGGGAATTGGCAGCGGTGATCCAAACTCTTGTTTGAAGGCGTCCTCAATCGTCAGTTGGACACTGGGCGAAGCGGCTACGGCGGCAAGGTGCCTCGCCCTTTGGTAACTGAGGATGCGTAACTGCAACCCTTCTCTAAGCTTCTCCGGCGCATCCTCGATCTGGTCGCGCTCCGTTTTGCACGACTCGATCAAGTCCAGATAGGCCTCGGATGCTTTGGCGTAATCGCGCAACTGGTCGTCGATCCGAGCGATCGTCAGATAGAGGGTATCAAGCGACTCATCGAAGAGTTCCCGCTTCTTCTCCGGAACCGGGAAGGCAAACCAAGTCTTCCAAAAGCCATCGTTCGCTTCGCGTTGGTTCTTGGCGTCGTATTCCAGTTGCTTGCGATTGACCTGCGTGAGATCCTCGAAGGGCTTCGAGGCTGCCTCTATGAGTTGGACAGGCTGGCTGATGAGCGTCGCTTTGGCGTCCGCAAACTCGGCGCGAATCTTCGCCCACTTACCAAGCTCGGCAATCGCCTGAAGCCCATCCCGTATATCCTCATGGCTTTTGCGCCGCTTGGCATTCGCCCGGGCGCCTTTGACGCGATCGGACTGAACGTCAGTGATCTGTTCTCGAGTCGGGGCCATGGAAAGGTCGAAAGGGACATGGCTGCGATCGATCCGGCCATCGACAAGACGCCGCCGGAGTTCGAGCGCACACGCATACTTGCGTTTCTCCGCATTGACCAAAGCGGACCGCTTCTGATCGGTCAATTCAAAAGCCTCTTTCGTCGCCTCCAATGCTTCCGTGTATTCTTTGATTTTTTGATCCAGGTTCTCGAAGTATTGCCGGTGAAGGGTGGCAAAACTCTGCAGGGTCTGCAACGCCTTCTTTACGCTCTCGGCCTGTTCCAGCAATGTTTGATCCTCTTCCGAGGACTCATCCGCGCCAGCACCGATCGGCTCCGCAGGAACCTCCGTCGTCGCGCGAACCAAAAGATGGGAACTGCGGTCTTCGGGAAGCCGGCCGTCGAGGTTTTGCAGTTCGGTTTTGATCTCGGCGAGGCGATTCGGGGCTTCTTGTAATTCCCTTCGGAAGTACGGGCTTTCCACAAGACGAATCGTGTCACGCACGGCATGCAAATCGTGCTCCGCGCGGTCCAACTTTAGCTGGGCATCCTGCAGGTCCGCGTTTATCTTGGCAATGGCTTTTTTGATTGTGCCGCCGGGTTGCAAGAGAGCGATCAGAGACGACTCACTCTCAGCAGCCATCTCATCGAGCACCTTGGCGTAGATACGTTCTTCTTCAAGAACATCTCTGAGCCGTTGGTAGTTCTCTTTCTCCTGGTCCAACTCCTCCCCGGCGGCATCCATCACCGTCTTGTCTTGACGCTGTTCGAGTTCGTCGACTCTGCGGCGTCTGGTGGCTTCGACATCAGCCATTTCCCGTATGTCGGCCGCCAGGCTCGACACGCTCACGTCCTCGGGAACTTCGACGGTCGCCAAGTCGCCGTCGCGCTGCCGGCGATCAACCATCTCGAGCGTCACTTTTAGCTTGATTGTCTGGTGTCGAACCCGTTCAAACACGGGCTTGACTGCAGCCATCGCCTCCGCGAGTTCCTTGGCCAGGTCGCTTGCCTTACGCCTCAGGTTGAGGCGGGCGTCGAGGTATCCGACCAACTTTTTCGAGAACTCGGTGTCGCGCCGCGCCGCTTTGAGTTCGGCGTGTCCTTCCCCTTCGGGAATCGATTCCTTGGAAGGCGATACCAGTTCACGGCGATTTGTTTCCAGGTCGGCGAGTGCCTCGGGCTTGGCCCCGACACGATCCAGAACTCTTTTGTACTCGTCCGTCGCCAAACCCCAATCAACGTAATCACGTGCCATTACCGCCGGCAATGCGGCGGGATCGGTCTTCTCGAGTTCTTCCGTTTCAGCCGCTTCATGTCTTGCGGCCTCAAGTAGGATGGTGGCCACATCCAGCGAGCTCTGAAGGCGGCGATCCGTTTCGAGGTTCCAGATGGTCTCATCCGCCTCAGGCGCGGGTTGGCTCTGGGGCAGTTGCTCTTCGGCGGTGTAGGATTCAAGCCAAGCGGCAAACTCGACCTGCTGTCGTTCCACGTCCACTGTCCAGAAATCCACGTCTTTGTCGCGGAACATGGCCTTGTCGTGCGTCATAGGGCCGGCCTTAATACGATGGGTCAGTTCCGTCAGCAGGGGGCGGAGATCGCCGGCCTGCCGCTCGGCAATGCGGAGGGCCTCCGTCGTCTGATTGATCATTTTGGGCCGGTCGACGGTCAGGCTGGGGATCAGGTCGCGCTGCTGCTTGCGATTGCGGTAGGCCTTCAGGTACTTCTTTCGCAACTCCACCTGGTTGAGAAGCGATTGCTCGTCAAGCCCCTCAAGCCCTGTAATCTCACCGGGTTCGTCCGGAAGCGGGGCGTTCACCGCTTTTCGAGCCTCCGCGAGACTCGCGCCGTTTTGTTCGAGGGCCTTTCTTTCGGCGCGGGCTTTGTCGCCCGCCAGGACCAGGGCATCGATCTCCTGCTTGACGCGGTTCAGCAAGGCGACATCGTCGAGATCAATCGCATCCTGGGCGGAAACCAACGCCGCCGGCGCCGACAAAACGCACGAGAAAAAGAGCAACAGTTTGAACGAACTCATGCCTGTCCTCCTGGTGGCAACTCCGGACCTAGTGTGACGACCTGTGCGGCGGCGATTCAGGATGGCCTCGCCATGCGAGGTTTCCCAGGAGATTGCCTGGTCGCTGCGTCCCGTCCGGTGGTTTGTGAATCGTGGCCGATTCGGCGTCAAAGTTCCAGCGGATTTATCCCAATTGCCGGGCCCATCGTCCCGATATCGCCCGCACTGCTTCCGGGACGAAGATTCCGACCGCGTTGTGGGCGGCTCCGTTCGTTGGATGACCAGGATTCATACCCTCCGAAGCCACCGCACGCCGTCCACCACGAAGGAGTAGAGGTACGTGCCCAAGAAGGCTGCTGCTATGAAAGGCGCGGTTACCGGAACCCACCATGCGGTCACCAGGGCAACATTGACGCCCAAAATCGCTGTTGCTGACTTGGTCATCGAACGAATCAGGTGGGGCATGGCAAACGGAACAAGCATCGACACCGAGTTCAGAAGGAATACCGCGACCAGCAATGTCGCGACCAGGCCCGGGGAGATATGGTCCCCGAGGGATCCCTGAAGAATAATCAATAACAGGAGGAGGTGCCGCATCAATTCATTGGTCGGCGTCCCGGTTCCGGTGGCGGGAGTGGGGGCCAGCCGCTGCACGACGCGGAGCAGAATCGCCACGGTGGACAGGAGGCTGAATGCCAGAACGATTCCGCCAAAATGGGAACCGACAACCAACGCAATGAGGATGTGGGCCACGGCGTCGCATACATTGTCGAGCCCGGCGCCAAAACTGCTACAGAGCCGCAGTTTCTTGGCCAGAATCCCGTCCAGATCATCCAGGATGTTGTTGAGTACGATCAGCGGGCAGAGATATTTGAATGCATCATCCCGCAGCAGGATGCAGAGTGGCAGCACGCCTAGTATCGACACGATGTTCGGGAGGTTGCGGTAGATGTGGTTCAATAGTGTGATCAAACGCGTGCTCTAAGACCTCTCATTCCACAATCCGTGTGCCGTGCGATGATGCCTCCCGCCGGTCCAGGGCCGCCTTCGAGCTCGGCCGGAGAACGAAAAAGTGGTTCGATAACGACGGGAACTCGCGCCCCATGCCGGCCAACAGGCGGGGTATCAATTTCGTGTTCCACGGGTAGCCCAGGCGAAGTCCCCAGTACGCGAGGCGCCCAATAACGGGGAGACACCAGAATCGCTCGGGCACGCGGGCCTTCCATTTTTTGATCAGCTCGCAGGCCATCTGGGGGTAGATGTACGCGGCGTTGGCCTCGACGCTCACGACATCGAAGCCGGCGTCGCGAAAAATGCCTTGGTACGTCTCGACGGAGCGATAGACGACCTGATAGTCTCCCTGAAGGGTCTTGGTCCCATGTCGAATCGTCGACTCCCGGCACAATACGATGGCATCGGGCTCGAGACACGGAACGAGCTTGCTCAGGAGAACTCGAACATCACGCTCATTCAGGTACATCAGCAAGCCACCGAGAAAAACCAACCCCAATTTGCCCTTCGGCTTGAAGGAGAGCGCGTCGCCCCCGAAAGTGACCACGTTCGAATAAGGCGAACACCGGTCTTTCAGCGCCGCATAGAGGGTCGGACTCGCCTCAACCGAGATGACTTTCGCGAAGCGTTGGGCAAAGTACTCGGTCCAAACCCCCACGCCGCTGCCGAAGTCCAGCACCGAAATGCTCGATCGAAGATCCTTGATCGCTTCTTCGACCGCATCGGATTCGCCTCGGAAGCGAAACCAGCCGGCGCGGGCGGGAAACCCGAACCCGTCCATCATGTATGGACCAAGCATCGACGGCTGAGCACGCCTCCAGTAGGCCCCGACCCTAGAGTAGTCGAGTTGAAGCGATCTCTCCCCTGCAGC
>JAPULJ010000371.1 GCA_027295145.1 Alphaproteobacteria bacterium
GCGCTGTTCAACGTCCTGGTAAGGACGCTTGGTGCTCGGGCATCCAGGCGGCGATCACCATTACCAGGTACTACCCCTAGCGGGCCTGGTTGGCGATGAAAACGCTGCGCAGCGACCAGCACCAGGCCATTGCGGAAGCGGCCGAAAGCTAAACTCACCGCTGGCGGTGGCTTTCTTCCCCTGCCTACGGCCCAGCGCGGCCCGCCTGTGCGTATCTCGGGGGTGGCGGGTAAAAGGGCGAGCCGAATACGGCTCCTGGCGCTGTGCGGGTATTTTCGCACCTATTTCGCACCTATGGCTAAATGAGACCTTAGATTATCCTATTTAACAATTTGATTTTATGAGAGAAATATCAAATCTTGCTCAAAAACCATGGTGGTGAACAACCATCACGGCCTCGGCCACCCCACCCATCCCGGTTCGATGGGGGTTCCGATGCCCGGATTTCGCACCGCGATTCTCGACGACTCAGGGCGCGAACTCGGCCCCGGAAAGCCGGGCCGTCTGGCCGTCGATACCCGCGCATCGCCGCTTTATTGGTTTCTCGGTTACGAGGGCAAGGACTCGCCGCTGGAAGGTCCCTACTACATCACCGGCGACATGGCCGAAGTGGACGTGGACGGTTGCATCACGTTCCAGGGGCGGGACGACGATATCATCCTGTCGGCCGGCTACCGCATCGGTCCCTTCGACGTCGAGAGCTGCCTGATCGAGCACCCCGCCGTGGCCGAATCGGGCGTGGTCGGCAAGGCGGATGCCGAGCGCGGCGAGATCGTCGTCGCCTTCGTGGTGCTGCACCCGGATTGCGACGCCTCGCCGGATCTGGCGCGCGAACTGCAGGGCTACACCCGCGAGCGGCTTTCCGCCCACGCCTACCCGCGCGAAGTGGTGTTTGTCGATGCCCTGCCTAAAACACCGAGCGGCAAAATACGGCGCTACGTCCTGCGCGAACGGACAAAGGTGACGTGAAGCGCTCATTGGTATTAGCCCGAAAGGGGTGAGGACGCGATGCTTTCCGCCGTCGGCGCCTCGCCTCGCTTGCGCCGTTCGACAAGATTGTCCAGCCAGTCCGGGTCCATTTCCGGCACCGATGAAAGCAGTAGCTCGGTATAAGGGGCATGGGGCGGCGCAATAATTTCCGCCTTGGGGCCCTGCTCGACGACCATGCCCTGATACATCACCACGATTTCATCGGCGATCGCCTTAACCGTGGCGAGATCGTGGGTGATAAATATGTACGAAACGTCGAGCTCTTTTTGAAGATTGAGCAACAGATCGAGAATGCCTTCGGCGACCAGTTGGTCGAGCGCCGAGGTAACCTCATCGCAAATGATAAGTTCCGGTTCGGCCGCCAGCGCACGGGCGATACAGATTCGCTGTTTCTCGCCGCCCGACAATTGCGCCGGGTAGCGTTCGGCGTAGTCCTCGGAGATTTCGATTTGACGCATCAATTCAAGCACGCGCTGTTCGCGCTGTTCGCCTTTCAAGCCAAGATAAAATTCCAGTGGGCGCCCGATAATGTCCTTGATCTTGTGGCGCGGATTCATGGCGATGTCCGCCATCTGGTAAATCATTTGAATCGATTGCAGATCTTCTTTCGGCCGGTTCCTAAGCGCCGGCACCAACTCACGGCCATGAAATTTTACCGTTCCCTGGCTGGGCGGCAGCAGGCCGGTAATGACGCGGGCCAGCGTCGATTTGCCGCTGCCGGATTCGCCCACGATGGCAACGGTTTTACCCCTAACGATATTGACGTTGATATTCGAGAGTACGTCGAAATTGGTTCCCGGATAACGGGCAGTAATGTTCTCGATCCTTAGCTGAATGTCGTCCTCGTCGTGACCGGTTCGGGGTTCGCGCTGGGCACGGACATTGAGCAATTTTTGAGTGTACTCCTCCTTCGGGTTGGCCAGCATTTCCCGCGCGTTGCCTTCCTCGATCAGTTTGCCGTACCGCAAGACCATGATCCGGTCCGCCATCTGCGCGACCACCGCGAGATCGTGGCTGATGTAAATGGCTGCGACATTGCGCGCTTTTACCGCCTCCTTGATCGCGCCGAGCACTTCGATCTGCGTGGTGACGTCCAGCGCGGTGGTGGGCTCATCGAAAATAATTATGTCCGGGTCGGACCCCAAGGCCATGGCAGTCATTGCGCGTTGCAACTGCCCGCCCGAAACCTGATGCGGGTAGCGCTCGCCAATGTGCTCCGGATCGGGCAGGTTCAGCTGCCGGAACAACTCGACGCTGCGTTTGCGCGCGTCCGACATGCTCATTTTGCCGTGCTGTACCGGCGATTCGGCAAACTGCTCGGCCAGTGTGTGCGCCGGATTGAACGAGGCCGCGGCACTCTGGGCGACATAGGCCACTTTGTTGCCGCGTATTTTGCGCAAGTCGGCTTCGGATTGGCCGACCAACTCGGTCCCACTGAGTTTGATTGAACCCGATACGATGCGGCAGCCGGGTTTGGTGTAGCCCAGCGCGGTCAAGCCAAAGGTCGATTTGCCGGCACCGGATTCACCGATCAATCCGATAATTTCTCCACGCTCCAATGTCAGCGACAGGCCGTGGACAATGGGCGTCCACTTGCCATTGATGTCCGCTTCGATCAACAGGTCTCTTATTTCGAGTAGTTTTTCGGTCATTGTCATCTTCTCCCTATTGATCGTCGCGCAGGCCGCTGGCCTTGTGCACCCAACGATCGATCAGCAGGTTGATACCGACCGTCAAACTGGCGATACACGCGGCTGGCAGCAGCGGGTGATAGAACCCCCAGGCAATGCCGTCGGCGTTGCCGCGCACCATCGCGCCCCAGTCGGCCAGTGGCGGTTGCAGGCCGAGGCCGAGGAAGCTCAAGCTGGCAATCAGCAGGAAGACGAAGCAGAAACGCAGACCGAATTCGGCCGCGAGCGGCGTCATCGCATTGGGCAGGATTTCTTTGCTCATAATCCACCACAACCCCTCGCCGCGAAGCCGGGCGGCTTCCACATAGTCCATCACCTCGATATCCATCGCCACCGCACGGGCGATGCGGAACACCGGCATGGCGTAAATAATGCCAATGACCAACACCAGGGTCGGCGCGGCGGTTCCCACCGCGGACAGGATGATCAACGAAGCAATCAGTGTCGGGATCGAAATCACCACGTCCACCACCCGGCTCAACACCTGATCGACGGCGCCACCCATGGTTGCAGCGACAAACCC
>JAPULJ010000372.1 GCA_027295145.1 Alphaproteobacteria bacterium
GAGAACAACCATGACAGTTTTAGAGCGTGTGAGAGAGTTGCTTATTAAGAACTCTCCAATGGCAATCTGCGATGACTGCATTAAGGAGATGCTTGGTCTTAGCATCAGAGAACATGCCAATCATAAAACGCGGCAACTGGCATCCATGACGCGCGCGCTTTCCATGCTCGATGTTTCCCAGAACCAAAAGCTGGGGGGAGATTCGGAGCCCTTTACAGGGCGGAAAAAAGGCCGCCCATAAGCGCCGTCTCCTGCGCCCAGCGCCCCTCTGATACCCCTTGATAGCAAAAGCTGGTGCCGCTTGGATCAGATAGACGTGATCTTGGTGATAAAGTAGAAGGTCGCCGGCGTGCGGACTGGGCGGCACCCCAGTGGGGATGCACTGGGGTGCCTAGGTTCTCCTCAAGGGGTTGATGTGGCTTTCGGAGAACCCTGCACTACGGATACGCCAATGAGATTGTCTTCATGTTAACGGCCGCGCCGGTCACCCCGCCTTTGCAATGGCGACGTCAGCGGTGAAATGTCCCCTTGTTCAGTGCGTTTTTGGAAGCACGGTGGCGAGGGGGTAGACCGACTCGGCTATTTCGTCGTCGCTGAGCTCGTCCTCCCCAAAGCCAGGATCGTCGCCGGCCCGCTTCGCCTCTATCTTGCGGCGCATGGCGTCGGCCAGCTTGCGGGCCTGGATAGCGCGGTCCACTTCTACCGCCACCGTCAACGGCCCGGCGTCATGCCCGGCGTGGCGGGTCATATCGCCGTATGTAGACGGCCTGAGCTTGGACGCTGCCCATTTCAATGCGTCAATCGCAACGCGGACTGCTTGGATTTCTTCGCGCGTCACTTTTTCCCGCCTATCGATGAGCTCGTTCGCCATAGTCATGATCCGGTCGGCGTACGAGTCCGCGGCCTCTTCGCGAGCCAAGAGATAGAGCTTGGTGAACTCCGGTTTGTCCCGGCGCCATCGCTGGACGGTCGAGCAATTCGGCATGTCGGCGTCATTGCAGATTTTCTGCAAGGGCTCGCCCGCTGAAATTCGCTCGATGATGCGATCGACGAGTGCGTCGGTATAGATCGAGGGACGCCCGCCCTTATCGCCATTTTTGAGTTTGGTGCCAGACATCGGTCTCGTCCCTTGTGGTCGTTTTCCTTGCACCAAGGAAACACCAGCGGGGCTGATTTTGGCAGAGGCGAGCGAGTTGTTGGGAACAGAATTACCAACTCCGGGTGCTCGACCACCTGTCGGTCCAGAAGGCCGTGAAATTGTTCCCCGTGGTCCCTATGTGGTCCCAAAAATCAATAATCCCGCATTGTGGCGGAACAATAATATCCATAAAACATTGAATCATAGAATAAAATATTAAATGCCTGCGCCAGCTTTCATCTGACGCTTGATCAGGCGACCTTAGAAGATGCCCATTAAAACGGTAACTTAAAACGGTGACAGTATACTTATTTATGGCATAAATAGGGATACTGTCACCGTTTTAAGTTACCGCAATTCCGAGCGCATCAGCGCTAGCGCCTCCTCGGCGAGATCGGACCAGCGGACGTTTTGGGCTACCTGGACGATGATCCAACCGCGCATCGGCGGCTTGTGCTTGAAGGGCGAAAGATAGGACCAGTCGATCAATCCGCTGGTGTCGGGGTCGTAGCCCTTGCCCAGCCGAAATACCATCTTGCCCTTCGATCCAAGGAAGGCGAAGACCTTGCCCCTATAGGCTACGGCGGCGCAGGACATCATACGGCCTTCCTCGACGCCCTCATGGGCGGCAATCATGCGGCCGGCGATACTTTCGAAGGCCGAGCGCCCCCGCTCCTTGTCCTCGTCCGCCAATGTTTCTCCCGGCATTTTCTTCCGCCACTCTTGCTTGGTTCTCGCAAATCGCGAAAAATTTCGTTGCCATGACGGCGGGCTTGCATTTTTATGCGCCTTCAACAGATTAGAACAAATAGGGTATATCAATGGCTGGGAGCGATCAAGGCAGAACCTTCGGCGGTTTTTCGCCACAGCTTATCGAATTCCTCGAAGGTCTGTCCGCGAATAACAACAAAGCCTGGTTCGAGCACCACCGCGACGACTACGAAGCGCTGTTCAAGGAACCCGCGCGCCAATTCGTCACCGCCATCTCGGGGCAACTCGGGAAGCTTGCCCCGGACCTTAAGGCCGAGCCCAAGATCGGGCGTTCGATCCACCGCATTAACCGCGACACCCGCTTCTCGAAGGACAAAACGCCGTACAGGCCGCTTCTGCACTTCGTGTTCTGGCGCGGGGCCAAGCCGAACGCCTCGCCGGCCTTTCATTTCGTCATCGGCCCCCGGTATGTCGGCGTCGGCGCCGGCATGTGGGCGCTCATGCCCGGCCAACTGGAGGCCTATCGCGACGCGGTGGCCAACCAGATGAAAGCAGCGGCGCTGGCGGCCGCAATCGAGAATGCGACCAAAATCAAGGGTATCGTCCTCGACCCGCCGGCCCTCAAGCGTTTACCCGCCGGGTATGAGGCCAACCACCCGCATAACGATCTCCTGAGGTACAAAGGCATCGTCGTCCGTGGCGAAGGACCGATCCCCAAGACATTGTTCGGCGCCGGCGCAATCGACCTCGCCCTCGATCGCCTGCGTCCCTTCGTTGCAGTCCACGATTGGCTGGTTACCCACCTCGCTTCGGGATCATTCACGCCAGAATAAATCAGGCGTTCGTCCATTCCTGGCGTACCGCCGGGTCGTCTTCACCGGGCAGGTGGCGGCCGCGCAAGCCGGTGAACGCGGCGCTGTCAAGCAGCCGCGCCAGCGCCCACACCGCCATCGCGCGGACCAGTGGCGAGGGATCGGCAAGCAACGCTGCCGCCGCCGCGCCGGCTTTTGTGTTCCCCGAATTTCCCAGCGCGATCAGCACGTTGCGGACAAATCTATCGCGCCCCAGCCGCTTGATCGGCGAACCGGAGAACAACTTGCGAAACCCGCTGTCGTCAAGTCCGGCAAGCTCGGAAAGACGCGGCGCGGTCAACGCGGCGCGCGGCTCCAACGCGTTCTGCGCTGTCGTTTTCGCGAACTTGTTCCACGGACACACCGCCAGGCAATCATCGCAGCCAAAGATGCGGTTGCCCATCGGCACGCGGAATTCGGGCGCGATATGGCCCTTGTGCTCGATCGTCAGGTAGGAAATGCAGCGACGTGCATCGAGCCGATAGGGTGCGGGAAAGGCGTCGGTCGGGCAGATATCGAGGCAGCGCCGGCAACCCCCGCACGCGTCCTCGTGGGGGTGATCGGGGGGGATTTCGAGAGTCGTGAAGATTTCACCGAGGAACAGCCACGAGCCGAATTCGCGGCTGACGAGGTTGGTATGTTTGCCCTGCCAACCGACACCGGCCGCCGCCGCCAGCGGCTTTTCCATTACCGGCGCGGTATCTACAAAGACCTTGAGCTCGCCTCCATAGCGGCTCTGCAGCCAGCCGCCGAGCTGCTTGAGCCGGCCCTTGACGATGTCGTGGTAGTCGCGGGGCTGCGCATAGACCGAAATCGCCCCTCTGTCGGTCTTCTTCAGCACCGCCAGCGGATCGCCGTCGGGCCCGTAATTCATCCCCAGCACGATGACCGAGCGGGCTTCCGGCCACAGCGCGCTGGGATCGCGCCGCCTTGCCGCTTTCTCCGGCATCCAGCCCATATCCCCGTGGCAGCCTTGCGAGAGGAAGGCGTCTAGTCTCTGGCCAACTTTGGGATCAAGCTCCGCCGGAGCGAAGCCGATGCTGTCGAAGCCCAGGCCTAGAGCGCGCTCGCGAATTGCGGATTTTATCTCCTCGCCCGCCACGTCACCGTTCGTCGAGGGGCGTGGTTGCACGGTCCCTCCTTCCTCACCCCCGCCCGCGATAGGGCGGCACGCCCTGATCGGGGATCCATAAATCGGCGGGCGGCGGGCCGGTCTGGTAGAAGACATCGATCGGGATGCCGCCGCGCGGGAACCAATAGCCGCCGATGCGCAGCCATTTCGGTTCCATTGCATCGACCAGGCGCTGGGCGATCTCGACCGTGCAATCTTCGTGAAAGGCGCCGTGGTTGCGGTACGAAGTCAGAAACAGCTTGAACGACTTGCTCTCGACGATCAGCCGGTCGGGCAAATAGTCGATCACCAGATGGGCAAAGTCGGGCTGCGAAGTGATCGGGCAAAGGCAGGTGAATTCGGCCGCCGTAAAGCGGATGACGTAGTCGTTGCCGGCTTGCGGGTTGGCCAAGGTGTCGAGCACCGCCTCGTCGGGCGAGGCCGGTTGTTCGGCCGGTTGGCCGAGCTTGGTCGGGCCGGTGGGTTCGATCTCGCTCATGGCGGGTAAGGTAAGCCGGAAACGGCTACCAGCCAAGGGAGCGGACGCGACCGCCTGGCGATTGAGGGAACATGAAATAGGCCAACCGGGTTCACTTTCGATCGCGTCCCGTCGACGACACTTACGTCCCGTCGACGACAAAGGCGTCGAATTTGGCGTTGCCCTTGCGTAGCTTCTTGATCTCGGCATATTCCGGCGAGTTCCACCAGCGCTTGGCCTGATCGATGGTGGGGAACATGAGAATGACGAGCCGGCTGCCATCGTGCTTGCCCTCGAGCACCTCGACCTCACCGCCGCGCACGACGTAGCTGCCGCCGTAGGCCATGATATTGGACGACACTGCATCGCGGTAGGACTGGTAGCCGTCGGGATCCGTAACGGTGACGTTGACGATGACGTAGGCGGCCATTTGCATCCTTCCTTTGAGCGTTTCTTGTTGGGACCTTGCGGGTTGGGGCGATTCGTTTCAGTTCATGTCCATTTTGGTCGGCGCCGATCGAGAAAGGCGCGAACGCCTTCGTCGAAGTTCTTCGTCCCAGCCAACGCGACAACTTGGCCTAGTTCTACTTCCATGCCGGCCTCGAAGTCGAGCGCTCCGCCGCCGACGACGCAGGCGCGGATCGCGGCCAACGCCTCGGGCGGTTTTCCAGCGAGGTCTTCGGCGTAGGCGGTCACTGCTAACCGCACGCTGCCGGCAGGATGGACGAAATCGACGAGACCGGCCTGCGCCGCCGCCTCGGCTGTCAGCATTTCGCCGCGATAGAGGTAATCAAGCGCCCGGCTGCGGCCCATCAGGCGCGCCAATCCTTGGGTGCCGGCAATCGGCGGCACGAAGTTGAGGTTCACTTCTGGCGAGCCGATGCGGATGTCAGAGGCGGCAAAACGCAAATCACAGTGTAGCGTCAGCTCGAACCCGCCGCCCACCGCCGCCCCCTCGATCGCCGCTAGCAGCGGTTTGGGCGAGGCCCGCATCACGCGCACGATATCGTGGGTAAAACCCACCATCTCGCGCATGCCGTCGGCGCCGATACCGTCGAAGACCTTGATGTCTGCGCCGGCGCTGAATTGCCCCTTCACTGCGCTGGCGATGACGATGACGCGGCACGCCCGATCGTCGATTAGCGCATCGAGGGCCGCCCGCACCTCGCGCAGCATCTCGAAATTGAAGGCGTTGATTGGCGGGCGATTATATTCGAGCCAGCCGGTCCCCGCCTTCATCGTAACCTTGAGATACTGGTAACTCATTTTCAGTCCTTCGGCCGGCGTCAGTTTTTAAGCTTCAATAGCTTGCGTGCATTGCCGTGATAGATCGCCGCAAGATCGGCGTCGGGCAGGCCGAGCCCGTCGAGCACCTTGATCGTCTCGCGTATAAACATCGGTCCTTTCTCAGGATCGAACGGTGCATCGGAGGCGAAGATCACTTTCTCGGCGCCAAAAAAATCCAGCCCGCACTTGGTCGCCGCAACCGAGCCAAAGACAGCAGTATCGGCGTAGAAATCATGAAAGTAATCCAGCGGCCGCCGTTTGAGGCGTTTCAAGACCAGGGTCAGGTCCTCGCTGGTGGTGCGGCTGCCGAGCTGGTCCCAGCCGGGCCCGACGCGGCCCTCGAAATAGGGGATCATTCCGCCCAGATGGTGGGTGATGATCTTGATGTTCGGCAGCCGATCGAAAAGCCCGGCAAAGACCAGCCTCGACATCGCCACCGAGGTCTCGTAGGGCCAGCCGAAGGTCCACCATATCTCGTATTTCGACTTGTCCTCGGTGGGATAGTCGGAGAAGCCGGCGCCGCGCGCTGGGTGCAACCAGATCGGCAAATCGTGTTCGGCCATCGCATCGAAAAGTGCGGCGAATTCTGGCTCGTCAAGGGGCTTGCCGGCAGCGTGGGAGAACATCTGCACGCCGCGCGCACCAAGCTCGCCGACCGCCCGCTGCAGTTCGGCCAATGCCGCGTCCGGCGCATTCATCGGCAGTGAGGCGGTAAAGCCGGGAAAGCGATCGGGATGTTTGGCGCACAGCTCGGCCATACCATCGTTGGCCGCGCGCGCCAGATCGGGCGAGCGGTCGGGACCGGCCAGCACCTCGATCGGCGGCGAGGCGAGCGAAAGTATCTGAACATAATCGTCAAAAAGGTCCATGACCCGGAAACGCTCGTCGAGATCGACGAGCATCGGAATGTCGCGAACCCGCTTGCCCATGTCCTTGAAATTGCCGGCGACCTCGTCCATCAGATTGAAATATGACTTGGGAAAGATGTGATTGTAGATATCGATCTTGTGCATGGCTTCCTCCCGTGGTGTCCGAACCCATTTGCGACATCCGGTCGCATGGCCCGGTCGGTTTATTAAAATCCGCCGTCGAGGCCGAGGTCGTCGATGGTGCGCCGGAACATAAGGCGGGCGGCCTTTCGGGCCAGTTGGGGCTCGTTACCAGCGATCGCCTCGACGAGCGAACGCCACAGCTGCCCGACCCGGTCTAGGTCGGGACAGGCTTTTAGCGAGGTATAGATGTAGACCCGGGACTTGATAGTCAGACGCTCCCAGGCGTCGACCAGTTGGCGGTTGCCGGTGGTCCGGCAAACCCAGTCGACCAATGCGCCCCCCGCCGGCATCAGCGCCTCGATATCGCGGTCGCGCACTGTGCGCTCGATCGTCTCGAGCAGGGCCCGCGCCGGCCGTAAATCCTGCGGCCGGGCAACACGCGCGGCCAGCTCGGCCGCCAGTTCGAGCAGGGCGAGACGGACTTGGAACAGCTCGACGACCTCGGCATCACTGAGATCGACAACGCGCACGCCGCGCCGAGCCTCGCGCACCAGTACGCCAGTCGCGATAAGGTTCTGCAAGGCCTCGCGGACTGGTCCGTTCGACATGCCGAACTCACGCTGAAGCGCCGGCTCGCGGACCCAGTCGCCCGGCAAATAGCCGCCGCCGGCGATGCGCTCCTTCAGCACTTCGGTCAGCCAGTCGCCGAGCGAGGCGCTGGGCGGGCCGGCTAATTGGGCTTTTGTCGCGGGGTAGCTCATCTATCCATTCGTGGACAAACCGGCGGCCATCTCCGCTTTGGCCAAACGTTCGATTATCTTGCGCGCGGCGATACCGCCGAAGTCCTGGCTCAGATTGACCATTGGTGTTTCGGGGTCGCGTTCGATCGATGCTTGCTGGGCTTCGAATACGGCGAGGTCCTCGATGAAAGCGATCTTGGCTTGCTCGAAAACCATGTCCGTGACCGCTTGGTTGCCAACATCGAAATCGTGCGCCTGGGCCCAAAAATAATGCGTGCTCTTTTCGCTCTCCGGGGTAACGGCGTTGAGGTTGCGCATCCTGATGCCGCCTTTGCGCCGGCCTTCGGGCGCGCCAGTCCCGGTATCGCAGGCGCCGACATCGAGGCGGACGAAGCCAGGGGGCGTGAAGTGGATGATTTGCCAGCGATCGACGTTGCCGGTGAAGCCTCCCGCCTTGACGTAAGTCGGCGGCGGCGGCTGATCGATGGTCCAACGGGTGACCGTGACGTCATTTTTGGTGCGCTCGAAGGTGACGTCGGCGCCCTCGGCAACCGCGGCGTTGCCGATCGTGGAGCTGTGGACATAGGCGAGGTGGGTTAGGTCGAGCAGGTTCTCGACGATCAGCCGGTAGTCGCAGCCAACATCGAAGCGCATGCCCCTGGCCCCCCAATCGGGGTCATCCAGCCAATGAAAATCGGTGATCGTTTCGGCATCAGCGTCTTCGGCCGCGCCCATCCAGATCCACACCCAGCGGTGACGCTCGACCACCGGATAGGCGCGCACCCGAGCAGCGCTTGGAATCTCAACCTGCCAAGGTATTTCGACGCAGGCGCCGGTGCCGTCATAAATCATACCGTGATAGCCGCATTGCAGGTGATCGCCCTTGAGCACGCCCCGCGAGAGGGGCAAAAAGCGATGGCAGCACCGGTCCTCCAGCGCCACGATGCCACCATCCTCCTTGCGATACATGACGATCGGCTCGTCCAAAATCGTGCGCGCGAACGGCTGGCGCCCGATCTCATCGTCCCAGGCGGCCACATACCAGGCATTGCGAACGAACATGGGGCCTCCTACGCCATCCGCGTTCCCCGATGAATCCTCCCGGCCCGCCGCGCGCCCGTATTCTCCGTGCATTAAACTCAGCGCGCCTGCAACATCGTCTTGCGCCCGACAGTGATTCTTAACCTCACTTTGTAGGCTTCATTTCATTAATCATTAATGATTTTGTTGGCCGGTGCAAGCATTTCTTCCGCCTCCTCTGATCTTAAGCATTGTCGTGGACGCCATGCGCTTCGTGACCGGCCAGGTGCTCTACCTCGATGGCTGCCGGCTGACCAACGGCGCAATCGAGGAATGTGCGCCATCTCACGGTGAGGATTTGCGCGTTGTCGGTGAATTCGTTGGTGAACGTGCCCCGTCCGGCGAGGCGAGACTAGGGTGTGGAAAATTCCATACAAACGGTACCGGAAGTGAAGGCACTGTGACCGTCATCACAGCGATCTAGCTAGCCCTGTGATAGGCATCACATCAACACCGATAAGGAGCGAGCGTCGCAAACCAGCATGCTGACGGTCGCAATTTTTCCCAAAAAAATGCACAAGGAGCAGCTTCGCATGAACCTTCGTACTTCGATACACGCTTCGCGGCCCGGGTTGGTGACCCGGCTCGCGCTAGTCCCCGCCGTCTTCGCCATCATGGCGCTCGCCGCCGGTTCCAGCGCTCAGGCATGCGGGGGGTCTCCCAGGGCCCTCAAGTCCGATCCGGTGCCGGTATTCGCAGCCAACTATGTCAAGAACAAACTACTTGGCAAGGCTGTAGCGCGGGCGCGTTACGACCGCTATCACACGGCACGTCTTCGCAATAAATTTGGAAAAGCACCGATCCAGGTTGTCGCCGACTTCAATGGTGACGGCAAACGCGATTGGGCCGGTCTCGTCCGCACCAGGAAGGGCGTAATCAATCTCGTAGTAATCTACTCGAGAGGCCAGCAGTATCGCCACGCGCTTCTCCAGAAAGATGTCGGCCGCAGCGGCTACAACCTCGGTGTTTCGGTTCACTTGCAAAAACCCGGCCGCATCAAGGGATTTCCCGCGGAAAATAATCCGAAGAGCGTGCGCCTTGTGAGGCCCGGCTTCGAGTTCGTCTACTTCGAGAAATCCTCGGTCGTATATTATTGGAAGAAACGCCAATTCGCGGCGATTTGGACATCCGACTGAGCGCAGCCGGAAAATCACTTGTTCCCTACAAAACATGCGCAGAGCGGCACGAATTATTCGGTCCGCTCTGCGCTTTCCCTCACACCGATATGGGACAAATGATCTCTCTGGACGCGCGCTGCATTGACCATTGCGCCTCCTCATAATGCAGCAGGCCCTTGGTATTGGGCACTAGTATGCGGCCCCCACGTCCTCCCCCCAGAATGCGTTTCTTGTAAGAAATCCGAATATCATTTGCTCGATTAAAAATCCTTATTTTTGAGATATCTCCTTTGCTATGGTCCACCCCATACGATCTGGAGGTGCGGCACGTGGCGTTGGTTGAACAGTTGCCCCTGACTTTGGGTGCCCTGATCCTGACTTCGCTTGTGGTCTGCGCCGGCACGGCGCTGCAAGTGGCGACGGGGGTCGGTCTCGGCTTGCTGGCCGGACCGGTTTTGATCCTCAGCCTGCAAAGCGAGACGGCGATTTTTGTGGCAATCATCCTGAATCTCGTGGTGTCCCTCGCACTCTTGCCACAGGAAATGGGAGATATCTCGTGGCCGCCCCTGCGCCTGCTATTGGTCGGCACGCTGGTCGGTGTCCCCCTTGGCTGGTTGGTGCTGCGGCAGATCGATGCGACGACACTGAAGCTCTTCACCGGTGTCGTAGTGCTAGCCGCCGGCGTTCAGTTGCTACTGCTTCGACGCGAGGCCGATGTCGGCGACGGCAAAACGGCGTACCTGCGCACCCTGATGGGCGGTGGGTTCTCCGGTTTTATGTGCGGCTGCCTGGCGATTCCCGGTCCGGTCGCCATGTGGACCTTGCTACAGCAGAGCATCGCGCCTTCGATAGTGCGCGCAACCCTGCGCGCGCTCTTCGTATTCTCCTACAGCGCCGCTTTCCTGGTGCATATTGGACTCGGCGGCAAAACAGCGATGGGCTGGATCACCCTGGCAGCCCTGGTGCCGGCGCTGGCGGTCGGGATCGCTCTCGGCGTCGTCGCTAGGCGCAACGTCAGGGAAGCCACCTTGCATATCGCTCTCAAGGCGTTACTCCTGATCATGGGACTGTCGCTTTTGTGGAAAGGGATCTCCGATGTCACGGCCTGATGCGATACCGGAAGCCTCACTGCCGGAGCTGGCGGCCCATCCCAAGGTCGATCTCTCCCTGGGTGAGACGCCACTGGAGCGGCTAAAAAACCTCGGCTCGCAACTCGGAATTTCCCTCTGGGCGAAGCGTGACGATTGCAACGGGCTGGCCATGGGCGGCAACAAGGTGCGCCAGTTGGAATACTATCTCGGCCGCGGCAAGGCAGAGGGCGCCGACACAGTCCTTATCACCGGGGCTTTGCAGTCGAACTTCGTTCGCCTCGCTGCGGCGGCGGCCCGGCGTTTGGGTTGGCAGCCCGAGGTTCAGTTGGAGGACCGCGTGCCAAAGGACGACCTCTTCTATCGCGTCTCGGGCAACGTTCTGTTGGACCAGTTGTTGGGCGCGCGCATCCATTACTTTCCCCAAGGCGAGAACGAAGCGGCGGCAGACCGCAACCTCGACGAGATCGCCGCGCGGGTGCGTGGCGAAGGGCGGCGACCTTATGTCATTCACCTGGGCATCGAACACCCGCCGATAGGCGGCCTCGGATATGTCGAGGCGGCCTGCGAAACTCGGCGGCAGTTGCAGCGTTTGGGGCAAGAGCTCAGCCATGTGGTGATCCCCTCGGGCAGCGGCCTGACCCATGCGGGCTTCCTGGTGGGCGCCCGCGCCTTGGGCTGGCAGGTACCGGTCTTAGGCATCTGTGTGCGCCGCGACGCTCAGCAGCAGCACCAGCGCGTACTACGCCGAGCGCGCGAGATCGTTGGCTTACTGGACATCAAACTGGAGATTAGCGAACAGGACGTCATCGTCGACGACTGCGTCCTGGCCCCTGGGTACGGCCAGATCAACGAGCCTACAAGAGCAGCGATTCGCTTGGCGGCGGAAAGCGAAGCCCTGCTTCTCGACCCGGTTTACAGCGGTCGCTGTATGGCCGGGTTGTTGCATTTCGTCGAGCAGGGCCGCATCCCCACCGGGAGCGAGGTTCTTTTCGTACACACCGGCGGCACGCCGGCGATCTTCGCTTATCAGAGCGATCTATCGGGACCGGCCTGAGGTACCCGGACAACAGGAGGGCTCGTTCTCGAGACCGCGAATTAGACACAAACATGGGAGGACGGACTCATGCTAAACGAACTGCAAGAAAAATGGTGCTCGGAAAGTAGCTGGGACTTTTCCGACCTGAAGGCGTTGTTTCTAAACTGCACCCTGAAAAGATCGCCGGAAGTTTCGCACACCGACGGTCTCATCCGGATTTCTCAGGCGATTATGGAAAAGAACGGTGTATCCGTGGAGAATCTGCGGCCCATCGACTACGACATCGCCACCGGGGTCTATCCCGACATGACTGAGCAAGGATGGGAGAAGGATGATTGGCCGCAGATTTACGAAAAAGTAGAGGCCGCCCACATCCTCGTCCTCACGTCACCGATATGGCTGGGCGAAAAGTCTTCGATCTGTAACCAAGTCATCGAGCGGCTCTACGCGAACTCACATATTTTGAACGAACATGGACAATACGCCTATTACGGACGGGTTGGCGGCGCTCTGATCACCGGGAACGAGGATGGCGTAAAGCACATCGCCATGAACATCCTCTACTCGCTCCAACATTTGGGCTATGTCATCCCGCCACAAGCCGATTCTGGATGGCTTGGCCCAGTTGGTCCCGGGCCCTCATATCTCGATCCCGGTTCCGGAGGGCCGGAGAACGACTTCACAAACCGCAACACGACGTTCATGACCTGGAACCTGTTGCACCTCGCGCGCATGATCAAAGACGCTGGCGGCTTACCCGCGCATGGCAACCAGCGCTCGGCATGGGAGGCCGGCTGCCGTTTCGACTATCCAAACCCGGATTACCGTTAGCAGCGAGCCAAGACCAAAAAAAACGCCCAGGCTGGCTGGTGCCGGTACTGGGCGTCAGTGTGCGCCGCACCGCCGTGCAGCCGTGGCACCCAAGAGTTTCGAGCGGCTGATGCGCCGGGATTCCGAGCCAACGTAGCGGAGATCGCACGCTATAGAGTCTGTCCAACGACCGCTTCGGCAGCCTGTGCCAGTATATTCAGTTGACAAATTGCTCGACAGTTTCAATGAGCGTGAATGTATTTACGGGTTTGGGGAGCCACGCCGTACAACCGCTTTCTAGGATAAACTTTTCGTCACCCTTCATTGCATATGCTGTGACCGCGATGATCGGGATATCTTTGAGATCGTCTTCCTTCTTGATCCATGTGGCGACTTCCAGACCGTTGACTTCGCCAAGCTGGATATCCATGAGGATGAGATCGGGTTTGTGTTCGCGGACGATATTCAGCACTTCCATTCCGTCCTGAGTTTGCAGCGTGTTGTATCCATAAGCCTGCAATAGGTCGTTGAAGAATTTCATGTTGGATTCGTTGTCCTCGACAATAAGAACTGTCTGACCGCGCGATCTCTTCGACATGCGGTCACTGCCAGTTTCGAGCGTTTGTGCCTTTGACACTATCGGATCCTTGGACCTCTCAGACCGCTGTCCGGCCCGCTCGGATGGTTCGCCGCTCTTGGCCGCTTCCGGCACAGCGATTTCCAAGTCCCGCTCCAATTCCAACGTGCTCGAACCGTTCATGCTGAGTCCTTCCTGTCAATGCCTGTTTGACCGAACGTTTCCCCGACCCTCGCCACACCGCGGATCATCACGACAAGCCGCGCGCTTGTGGAAATTGGGGTCGCCGGCGTGGTTTTGTCGGCGCCGCACTTGCGCGATGCGATTGCAAAAACATCCATGGTTTTGCTCATCATCCCATTTCGGCGGCCTGGCCAGTCTTCGATCGGCCTTGGAGTTCGTCGGAATCGATCTAGTAATAACTAACAAATTGCTGCTCGATATGGTGAACTGTGCATCGTATCTGCTAAGAAATTATTTATATTTACTACTATTATTTGCAATATTTAAGTAAAAATAGACTATTATTTATCTCGATATTGAGTAATATTTTAATAATTAGTCGAACGCTTCCAGAGATTACCCATAACCAGATATTTATTGTTTGGCTGTGATCTTATTCGGTAATTCGAATAAGCTTATTCTGCTTTGAATTGTCGTGCCCGGGATTGCATAATCGACTCAACCGTGCCCGAGCCCTAACAATCTGTGCCGGCGTGGGCTTCGTTCTGCTCACTTCCTTCGCGATAACGTGTTCGCCTTCGGCGGGTCAAAAGCATGCATTCCGGAAATTCGAGCATAACTTCCGCCAATGATGCGGTGGGCAGCTCCCGCCACCGGTATCCAGGCGCCATATTTAATATACTTCTGACGGGTCATAAATGTCCGCACTTGGCTACAAGCGGACGATCCTGGTATTGCGGCTGAACGTCAGCATTTGACCTTTAGCGAACATTATTGGCTGTCGAGACAGCAGCAGTCAGCAAGCGAGATAGGCGCTCGCTAAAGGGAGCTACCCCAAGTAGGGACCCCTGCCCAAACGTGCAAAACAATATGTGTGCCTAGGAAATGTGTGGGCCGCCAACAGCCATTTGAATTGTTCCGGGGACACGTACCGCGATCACCATCCAGTTAAATCAAGGAACTATTCAGAAGCGGCTGATCTGGTTCTTTTCGTTGGAAGTACACTCCCTACGGCCGGCGACATGCAGCGGGATTTCGGTATTTGGATCGTTACGCGCGTCCCGCTGCCCTTTTTGCTCTGGATCTCGATGGAGCCGCCGTGCAGCTCAATCAGCCGTTTGGCAAGCGGAAGGCCCAATCCCGTCCCTTCGTATTTTCGGCAAAGCCTGCTGTCGATCTGTTGAAATGGCGATAGCGCCTTAGGGATATCTGCCGGCGCCATGCCGATACCCGAATCGGTTATTGCCAGTATGACATTACCGGCTTGGTCGAAGCCGGCAGAAAATTCGACCTCGCCGCCGGACGGGGTGAATTTCACTGCATTTGACAGCAGATTGACCAAGACTTGTTGGAGTTTCAGTTTGTCCGCGCGGATCGGCGGCAGCGCTCGGATGATCTCCGAGCGAAGCGTTATACTTGCATCGGCGGCTTGTTGCTTGACCATGCGCGCACTCGCCTCGTAGAGGTCATCGACCTCGACCGGTTCCTCACGCAACTCGACTGTGCCAGCATCGATTTTCGCCAAATCCAGTATGTCGTTGATGATGGCCAGAAGGTGCTGGCCGCTGTGGAGTATATCCTTTGCGTATCCCGAATAGGCGGTGTGCCCGAGCGGACCATACATCTGGCTTACCATTATTTCTGAAAAGCCGATGACTGCATTCAGCGGCGTGCGCAACTCGTGGCTCATATTGGCGAGAAACTCGCTCTTGGCCCGGTTGGCGACCTCGGCTATTTCTTTGGCGCCTCTAAGCGCCTCCTCCGCCCGCTTGCGCTCGGTGACGTCCGTGTAGGTAGTGACGAAGCCATCGCCCGGGACGGGTTTGCCGCGAATCTCTATGACCGTTCCGTCCGGCCGTGCGCGTTCGAAGCAATGCGGCTCAAAATGTTCGGCCAACTTCACCCGCTCGCGGACCTGCTGCTCTATATCGCCCGCACCGTACTCGCCGCGCTCGGCGTTGTAGCGGATGAACTTCTCGAATGGGTCACCCTGCCGGAATCGATCCGCGGGAAACTCGAGCAGTTCGAGGAAGCGGTCGTTGAAGATGACGGCGTTTAGGTTGGCGTCGAAGAGGCTGATACCCTGGTCGATATTCCCGACAATCGATGCGAGCACTGCCGAGTTTTCGGCCAGCGCCTTCTCGCGGCGCTTGAACTCAGTGATGTCCGTTCGTAGTCCGACAGTGCCACCGTCCTCGGTGCGGCGTTCCTCAATCCGCAGCCAGCACCCGTTGCTCAGCCTCTGCTCGATAGGGCCTTTCGGATTGCGGTGGACCTCCAGTCGCTCGGCTAGCCACTCTTTTTCGCGCCCCACGGCCTCGGTATACTGGTTGCGCGCCACTCCGCCTTTGAGGATATCTGAGAATCGCGCGCCTGGGACTATGAGATCAGCGCTCTCGGCATAGAATTCACGGTATTTGTTGTTGCACAGTACGAGCCGGTCGTCGGCATCATAAAGGGCGAAACCCTCCGCAATGGTCTCGATGGCGCCCGCTAGGCGCGCCTCCGCCATTTCCGCACGCAGGCTAGCTTCGACCTCATTGGACACGTCGGTGCCAGTGCCCCGGTAGCCGAGGAACTGCCCCTTTGTGCCGAATACCGGCTTCCCGCTGACCCGAACGTACCGAGCATGTCCGTCTACGCCGACAGCCCGATACTGGAAGTCGCGGAAGGGCTTATGTCGATCGAGCGTGCGCAGGTGTTCTTGCATTTCAGCGTCGTCGGGATTGCTGAGCTCGCGGCGGGATATACCGAGCAGTTGCGAGGGATCGAAACCAGTCGTCAACTTGAGCGGTTCGGAGAAGTAGGAGAACCGGAGCTCGGCGTCCATCTCCCAAATCCAATCGGTCGCCCCTTCGGCAAGCTCGCGGAAGCGCCGCTCGCTCTCTTTGAGCGCCTGTTGCGCGATTATCTCATCCGTGATCTCAACGCCCACGAAATCTATGTATTCGCCCTCCGGGTCCAATTTGAGAAAACACCGCACCCAGAAGGTCGCGCCGTCCTTTCTAGTCTGCTCGGTCTCGAAGTTCCGCACCTCGCCGCGCTTATCGAGTTCGGCCAGCATCGACGCGCGGGCGGTTGGATCAGCATAGTGCTCGGTGGTGACAAATTCGGCCAACGCCTCCTTGCGGCTGGCATAGCCGAACATCTCGGCGAGCGCGACGTTGGCTTGCAAGAGGCGCCCATCATTCACCGACGACCTCCCAATGGCCACCTGTGCGTTGTCGAAGATGCCGCGATAGGTTGCCTCGTTGGCGCGCAGGGCGTCCTCACTGGCATGCCGCCTCAGCTGATCGCCGATCCAGCGGGCGACCACGCCAACAAAGTCGCGTAAGGGGCCGACCTTGTGGCGTTCCGGGCGATCATGCATGGCGAACACGTACCCGAGCGGAACATTGTCGTGATCGAAAACTATCTGGCCCAGATAGCTAACAGCACCCAGCTCAACCAGCAGGTGGTCGTCGGGGAACAACTCGGACACACGATCGGGATAGAAGCACTGTCCGTTACTGGCGACTACACCACAAGGGGTGCCGGCTAGCTCGTAGGTAATCACGTCGGCGAAGTGGTCGGCGTCCCAGAACGCCAGGAGCCGGCCCGAGCAACCGTCATCGACAATCTTCCCGATCCCCGCCCATCTGTATCCCAGACCAAGCGCCAGTGCGCGTGCGCCTGTCTCAAATATTGACGCGCC
>JAPULJ010000373.1 GCA_027295145.1 Alphaproteobacteria bacterium
GCTTCGTTCCAGTAGCCTCTCGTCAGCGACAACAGTCCGGACCGAGTTGGGCAGTCGAGCTGGCTTTGACCTAGAATAAGGGAACAGGCCTATCCGTCGGGGCGTGGCGCAGTTTGGTAGCGCGCCTGCTTTGGGAGCAGGTGTGCGGTGATAAACATCACATTGCAACCCAGTTAGATTCAACAACTTACAAATCCGGGTAGTTGAGGCTTGTTGAACCTTGTGGAACCCTACAGCTACATAATCATCCACAGTGTCTCCTTTCGGGAATGCATTGGCTGAAATAACCCCCTTGGAATCAACGAAGTGCTGGCTGTGGCAACTGCCTAGCACACCTGCTCTTGGGACAGGTGCGCGATGGGAGGGCTGGTTTGACCGCGACCTGCTAAGACGGCAGTGGCCCGCAGTCCTTCCGTCGGAGTGCTCTTTGCCAAAAATCCGTAGCCGATCGAAATTGAAGACCGGACTCTTGAACGATCCGGTCTTTTGGGTGTTTGTTGCGCCGGGCGCACCGTTCGAGCCGGCACCCGGAGGCCTTTGGAGCAAGCCCCAGAGTGTGCGAAACAATGGGCTTGGCTGTCAAGTGAGATTGGACGCAAGCACTTCAATCTAAACGGCTACGTAGTTTTGGCGAACCACAACGTAATTTTGGCGAACGGTCGCCCACCGAGAGGTCTTCCCATCCGTTTCCCATCGAACTGGTCAGTACGAGAACAACCGAGCTGAAGTTTCCCACCAACAGGGAGCGGGAACGCCAAATGCGTCGATTCAAATCAGCGGCACAAGTCCAACGATTTCTCTGTGTCCACGGCCCAATTCGCAACCTGTTCCGAGTTGGACGTCATCATCTCAAGGCGATCCATCATCGCGTGCTCAGGGAGTGAGCTTTCACTCAGTGGAAGACGGCGACTTGTGCTTGCTGAAAGAGAGAAAGTCCGAGCGCGCTTCAGGACAAAACCGCCTCGGGCTCATTAACTTAACAATGCCCCAGAGAGCCCTCTGGCTTCGCCGGAAGGCCATGATCGGGCAGCATTTGAAGGCCGGAGCGGCAGCGAAAGGAGTATCGAACGTGGCAACAGTGCGATAACCTTTGCATCGCAGGCGGGGATCGGCTATCCTATTTGTCGAGATTTCTGGAGGAGGAATCATGGCTTCGAATCGAGGTGTCGCCTACATGGGATCGGGCAACGTCGAAGTGCAGTCGATCGACTATCCGAAACTGGCGCTCGGCGACCGTAAGTGCGATCACGGCGTAATTCTCAAAATCGTTGCTACCAACATCTGTGGCAGAGACCAACACATGGTACGGGGACGCACGACCGCTCCGACCGGGTTGATTCTCGGTCACGAGATCACCGGAGAGGTGATCGAAGCGGGACGTGATGTGGAATTCATCAAGGTCGGCGATATCGTATCCGTTCCGTTTAACATCGCCTGCGGGCGGTGCCGCAATTGCAAAGAGCGGAAAACGGGCATCTGCGAGAGCGTGAATCCGGCCCGCCCCGGCGCGGCCTATGGGTACGTCGATATGGGCGGCTGGGTCGGCGGCCAAGCCGAGTACGTGATGTGTCCCTATGCGGACTTCAATCTGCTGAAGTTCCCCGATAGAGACCAGGCGATGGCGAAAATCCAGGATTTGGCGCTGCTGTCGGACATCTTCCCGACCGGCTACCACGGTGCAGTGACGGCCGGAGTTACCACGGGCTCGGTCGTCTACGTCGCCGGCGGCGGACCCGTCGGTCTGGCCTGCGCGGCTTCGTGCCACCTGCTGGGAGCCGCGGTCGTCATCGTGGGCGACATGATCGCCGACCGGCTGGCGCAGGCGCGCAGCTTCGGCTGCGAGACGGTCGACCTCACGCAAGGCGCCTCGATCGAGGAACAGATCGCGGAAATCGTCGGCGAGCCTCTCGTCGACTGTGCCGTCGACTGTGTAGGCTTTGAAGCCCGCGGCCATGGAGCCGACAGCGCTGTCGAGCAACCCGCGACGGTGCTCAATGCTCTGATGACCATTACTCGTGCCGGCGGCGCTCTGGGCATTCCGGGTCTCTATGTGACCGAGGATCCCGGCGGCGTCGACGACAACGCCAAGTTCGGCCGCCTGAGTATACGCATCGGGCTGGGCTGGGCGAAGTCGCACGAGTTCACCACCGGCCAGTGCCCGGTGATGAAGTACCATCGCCAGTTGATGATGGCGATCCTGCACGACAAGGTTCAGATCGCCAAAGCCGTCAACGCGACGGTCATCACCCTCGACGACGCTCCCAGTGGTTACAAAGATTTTGACAAAGGAGCGGCGAAGAAATTCATTTTCGACCCGCACGGCGTACTCGGCGCGGTGGCCTAGCTCCTAGCAGTTAGTCGACTCTAGAGAGTTGGAGCTCAATGTGGGCGTAGGGTCAACGCCCACGCGAGCTCGGCGTGTTGATCCGTCAACGTGTCCCCCGGCTGACGTTTTGCTGAGCGAGCAGGTTCTTTTCCGAGCGGCGATCGTCAGCGCTCGGTGATGAGATTGTTGCCGAAACTCAGAAGAGATTTTCAGAACCAGAACCCCACTGGCGAGGGTAGGGTTCACACGCGGATGCCTATTTAACACAACACGGGAGGAACGATGAACTGCAAAGAATTACCTAGCCATTCCGAACTAAAAGCCGCTCTCGCTGCCGCTGTCGGCAGTCCACCAAGTGGAAACGGGGGCTTTAATCTGCACATGTGGGCCACGATCGTCGACCGGGACGGGATCGTTTGCGGGGTTGCCTTCACCGGGAATGATCGGGGCGACCAGTGGCCAGGAAGCCGCGTGATTTCCGCACAAAAGGCCAATACGGCCAATAGCTTCAGTTTGCCTGGCTTGGCTCTCTCCACCGCCAATCTGTGGGCCCCGGTGCAGCCAGGAGGAAGTCTCTTCGGCCTGCAAGACAGCAATCCGGTTGACACCGGCGTTGCCTACGGCGGCGACTCCGAACATTATGGACAGGACAACGACCCCATGGGCGGCAAGAAAATCGG
>JAPULJ010000374.1 GCA_027295145.1 Alphaproteobacteria bacterium
TCGATGAGGCCCAGCGTCTCGGACCGTGCCGCCTCGTCGGCCACGTAGACATAGGCCACCTTGGTGCCCACGTTGTCGCCGATATATTTGGCCAGCACACCCTTGTAGAAGCGTGCGGAAATCGGCACGCGAAAGATCCACGCGGAGTTCTTCTGGGTGATCGTGGCGCTGGTCGAATGGGGAATGATCTGCGGTGTCTCGGCTTGCGCCGTCACGGCCACGATCGGAAGCGTGACCGAAGAGCAGGACGATCCGATCAGCAGATGTACCTGCTCCTGATACACGAGCCGGTTGGCGTTTGCGACGCCCTTGTCGGACTTGCACTCGTCGTTGAGCAGGGTCAGTTTGATGGTATTGCCATTGATGCCCCCGGCAGCGTTGACCGCGGCAAATTCATCCTGGATCATCTGGCCTTGTTTTTCGCCATTGTCCGAGATCATGCGTAAGGTTACGCCGATGCGAATTTCGCCGGACATCGCCGCGGTACTGGCCAATAGCGCTGTCCCAAACAACGAGGCAGCGATGGCGGCAGATAATTTTCTTGTCATGACTTTCTCTCCCTTGGGTATGTGACCGATTCGTCACTGGTTCGAAATTGCGGTCGCCAATTCATGCCTTTACCTTCACGACAACCCCCATCAAACCCGAGGGCCTGATCATCAAGACGACGATCAGAAGGATAAAAGCGTAGATATCCTTGTGGCTTCCGGAAATGTACGCGGCGCCAAAGGTTTCGGCGACACCGAGAAGAAGGCCGCCGAGGATCGCGCCGGGCAGACTGCCAAATCCGCCGATAACGGCCGCGGAAAAGGCCTTGATGAGCATCAGGTAGCCCATTTCGACGCTGACGAAATTGATCGGTCCGATGAGCACGCCGCCGGCCGCGCCAAGCCCGCAGGCAACCCCGAAGATCACCGAAATCATCACCGGCACATTGATGCCCATGAGCGATGCGATATCCTTGTTTGCCGCCACCGCGCGCACCGCCAAGCCGTATTTCGTACGTTTCAAAAAGAGGTTGAGAATCACCATCAGCGTGATCGCGACCGCGAAGATCCAGAGATAGCTTCTGGGCAGTGCGATGCCGCCCAACTCCACCGGGGGCCCATAGATCGGGTCGTAGCCGAAACTGGTCGCGCCCCAGGTCAGAAACGCGATGTTCTGCAGTATGACGGCCATGCCGAAGCCAACGATGATCATGCCCATGCCGGCGACCGTATAACCGCCGCCGGAACGGGTCAGCCGCCGGTAAAAAATCCGCTCGATGATCATCCCGATAACGGCGGTAGCAATCATCGCCAGGATCAGCGCGACGGGATAGGGAAGCCCGACAGTATTGAAAATCACCAGGCCGATGAACGCGCCCAGCATGAATATCTCGCCGTGGGCGAAATGAACGATATCCAGTCCGGAATAAATAAGCGAAATGCCAAGCGCCACAATGCCGTAAACGATGCCAATGGAGAGGCCGACAATGAGAAAATCGAATACCATGAAACCAATCCGATGGGCCGTTCAACTCAACGCCGCTACGTCCGTGTCCGCTACGGTGCCGCCCAGATACGATTGCCGGACATTGTCGTCGTCGATCATTTCGGATGCCTTGCCCTCGATATGAATGACACCGTCCCGAATGACATATCCGTAATCGGACATCAGCAATGCCATCCTTACGTTTTGCTCGACCAACAAGATTGTCATACTCATTTCTTCGCGAATCTTGTTTATGGCGCGAAAGATATCGAGCACGACTTTCGGTGCCAGTGCGGAACTCGGCTCGTCGAGCATGATCATCTTCGGCCGCGCCATCATGCCCCTGCCGATGACCAGCATTTGAACCTCGCCCCCCGAGAGCGTCCCGGACATCTGCTTTCGCCGCTGCTTGAGACGGGGAAAGAGCTCATAAACCCGTTCCATGTCCTGGCGAACGCCCGCTTTGTCGGAGCGGCTGAACGCGCCCACCTTCAAGTTGTCCTCGACCGTCATGGCGGGGTAGGCATCCTTGCCTTGGGTGACTTGGACCAGCCCCCTTCGGACGATTTCATGGGGTTTCAGATTCTGGATCGGCTCGCCATCGAACAGGATTTTCCCGGCCCATACCGGTAGGAGCCCGGATATCGCCTTGAGGAGTGTCGATTTCCCGGTCCCGTTGCCGCCCAAAAGCGCGACCATGGATCCGTTCGGCACCGACATGGTGACACCGCGCAGGATCTTGAGCTTGCCGTATCCCGACTCGACACCCTCGATTTCGAGCAACAGAGTCCTCCCAGGCACCTATACATGGCGCCGCGACCGATTGCGGTCCGATTTTTCAGATGTGAATTTTCGGCGCTGGGAGTGGAGCGAGTCAATGCGAGTGGCGATGGGAACCGGCCAAATGCCGGCGGCCAAGGGTGTTTTCGCACTTGCAGACCCATTTGAGGCATCAAATAGATCGGTCAACACCTGAATTCGCATCAAATTCGACCGCGGGTAAGTCGCCCATGTGCGTAGACGGCCTCAGAATGCGTGGCCATAACGCTGCAGGATCGTCTGCACGACGACGTCGGGATCGCGCGTCCACCAGTCCGCCTGCGAAAATATCTCGACCTCGATCAGGCCGCCATATCCCGCCGCCTCGACCCAACGGCGGATCGACGGAAGATCGATCAGGCCATCGCCGGGCATGCCGCGGTCGAGCCTGACATGGGACGTATCGGGAACGACCGTGGCCAAGCTTTCCAGCGCACGGTCCCGGGCCAGACACGCCACGGACTGGCGGAAGTCGCACTGCTTCATCGGCGTGACCTGATGCACGCAAAGCCACGCGAGATCGGCGGCCATGGTCAATAGGTCGCCCTGCCGCCGGTCACGTCGAACACCTGACCGGTCGTGAAGGAACACCGCGGGCTCGCCACCCAGGCAGCCATATCGGCGATTTCCCGGACCGAGCAAAACCGCCCCATGGGGATGCGCGCCTTTCTGTCCGCAATGTATTCGGCGGACATTTCAGTGAGAAGTTCGGTCTCGGCAATGGCCGGCGCGATGCAGTTGACGGTGATGTCCGAGGGCAACAGCTCGCGCGCCAATCCCTTGGCAAAACCGATCACACCGGCCTTGGCGGCGCCATAGGCGCAGGCGCCCGGGTTGCCCTCCTTGCCGGCGACCGACGCAATGATCACGATCCGACCCGATCCGCGCGCCCGCATATGGGCGATGACCTGCCGGGCACAGATAAAGACCCCCGTGAGATCCACATCGAGGACCCGGCGCCACTCGTCGAGCGAGTACTCCCAGGCCGGCTTGGTCGGGCCGTTGATGCCGGCATTGGCGACCAGCGTGGTCACCGAACCCAGTGCCGCCAGGCTCTGGGAAAAGCCTTCGGCGACGGAGTCCTCGTCGGTCACATCGACCCGGGCGAAATGAGCGAAGGCCGGATCGGCGGCATCGGGACTGCGGTCCAGGTCCCATCCCGAAACCTTGGCGCCGAGCTCGGCGAAGCGGCGGGAAATCGCCAGCCCAATACCTTTCGCGGCACCCGTCACCACGACAGTGTTGCCTTCCAGATCGGCGCTCATAAATCCTGCCTCGTGTCATTGGGGGGAAACATGTCGGACTTCCACGTCGAGATCGGTCACAATGATTCGTTCAGAAAAACGGTCTCGGAAAGCGATGACTATGGCTTTGCCGGCATTACCGGAGACTTCGCCCCAAACCACGTCAACAGAACCTACATGGAAAAATCGGGTCATGGAAAGCTGATGGCGCACGGCGCGCTGATGGTCGGTTTCATATCGACGGCTTCGACCCCACCAAATGCCCAAACCCGGAAATCGGACGAAACCCCGGATTCACGGCTTTGAGCGCGCCAACGCCGGACCGGATGCCGGCACCATCAACAACTTGACTGTGATGCATTACAACTCATAATTTTAGCCCAAATAACCATCACTCGATCCAATTGATGCATCAAATTACGGATGCGGAGTTTGATTTTGAGACCAGAAAACCAGGCGCGTATCATCGACATCGTACTGCAGGCCGGGGTGAGCACGGCCACCGTCGACCGCATTCTGAATATGCGGCCCGGCCTGCGCCAGAAAACCATCGACCGGGTCCTCGAAACAGTCAAATGCCTGGAGAAAGGTCCGAAGCGG
>JAPULJ010000375.1 GCA_027295145.1 Alphaproteobacteria bacterium
CGCGGGGGGGCCGTGCGGCCGCCGTGCGGGGCGCCCCCGGGGGCGCGGCGCGCGGGCCGGGCGCCCCCGCCCTGCTCTACGGCGCCGGCATCGGCTCGAGCTACCAGGGCCAGGAGCTGCGGCTGTCGAAGCATTTCCGCGAGGGGTGAGGGTAGGCAGCGTTTCACGCGTGAAATTGGGGTCAAGTTGTTGTTTTATATAGGTAATAATATTAGCTGCGACATTTCGCCGCATACTTCATGCCCTGAGCACGCTGGCCAGGCCGGACGTCCCGTCACCTGCTCGGGCACGGTCGCGAATGCCGGCAATCGGGTGTTCAACGGCCATCGCCCTGGTGGCCAGCGAGGGTCTGGGTAGTGCCATAGGCAGAAGTAGGGCGAAGACTGGAGATTCAAACTTCTCCAAGTTGTAACACCGTGGGCCCGACAAGGATCTTGGCCGGGCGGTCATCGATAATTCCAGTACCCAAATCGACGGCCCGCAGGCAGTTACGGCCCGCAAGCGCGGCTGCCGAAGGCAAGCCTCGTGGTGACGACAATACCAATACAAGGGTTTCACCCCCATCCGATGACAAAGTGAGGACACGGGCACCCTCTATTTCCTGGGCATCGCCCTGCAGGGTCCAGACACCCCGGTTCATCAGACCGAATAGATTACCGATTACGCGGCTCCCCAACTTCGGATTGAAGCGACGGTCAACCAGGCCAGAGCGCACAAAATAACCACGATCGACATCGTCGAATGTGTCCAGGATCACCTCAACACCCTCAACGCCAATACCGGCGATAGCGGTCTCGGCAAATCGATTCACATTGGCTGCGTCATCCATCAACACCTCGGCAGAATCGCCGGAGGTGGTTTTGACATAAAGACAAGCGGTTCTGCCGAGGCGTTCGGCAATCTGACTGGCCGCCAGCGCCGCCTGTGCGGGATGTTGTTCACGGGCAACGTTGAACATGACCCCGGCAATGGTACCTGCGTTATCATGGACATCGAAAAACGCCGCCAGTTCATCTGCCTCTTCAAAGACGAAGCCATGGCTGATCATATGATAGTAGCGCCCGGTGTATTTGGCCGTGTCCTTACGATTAACCCTTGAGAGATACACGCGCAGTCCCGTTTCGTGCGTAAGCGAAGCGATGTCGGCAATCGCGCTCTCGGCGTTCTCCCAATTGATGATGATTTCCAGACGCTCGACCAGCGCTGAATGTTCGGTCAACAATCGGCAGGCAGCCGGCGAAGGCATGCCGTAACTATAAACTTGAAACAGGTGGCCGGAGCCCTTCATGACTTCCATACGCCGGCGGGTCTTGATGTCGATCAAATCCTGAATCGGCACCCGCATGAGGCGCAAACCCATCTCCCACAACGCCAACACCGGATAGTCATTGCGCGCCAGTTTGCGTTCGAACTCGTCGATACAGCCAGACGGCGATATTAACAGTTCCTCGGCCCAAGCATGCCGCATATCGAGGCCAACGGAAACGATAGCGCTTTCTTTCGGTTGCGGAACCGAAACGCGCGCCGGCGGCATCGGCAATTCGCGACCCGGCTCCAGTGTGCGGCCATAGGTGCGGATAAATTCCACCACATGGCCTTGTTCAAAAACCCGGACGATATAAAAACCCAGCTTTGGCTCATCGTTGCGGCCATATTGGTCGCCTGGCTCGATGCGGTACATTTCGCTGAAGTCTTGACGAACGAACGCGACCGACGGCAGTACATAAAATTCAGTCTCGCCGCGCACGTCATACCAAAAATTATGAACGTGTCCGCAGAATATGGCCTCCGGGCCGTGCTGCTTGATCAGATTCAGCAACCAAGTGCGGCCCGGTTCGTCGATGTTATCATAGTTTCCATTCTCATCGGCATTGGAGACATAGGGTGGATAATGGAGGCAGAAGAAAGTGCGCTTGTGGGCATTTTCAGCCAAATCCTTTTCCAGCCAGTTCTTCTGCGTCTCTTCGGCGGCGAGGTCGGAATTGATGATCGGTGCGTTTATCACGACGATGTGCAATTCGTCGGTATCGAAAGCATAGAAATGGTCGCCGAAGTGACTCGCGTAAAGTGCCAAGTATTCTTCATTGACCGTTCCTGCCGGCATCCACGAAACCGGCTTGTCGCCCACATCGTGGTTGCCGGAAACTAGGTACAGTGGCGGTTGCAAATCGGCCATTAGGGATTTGAAGTGTCCAGCGGCGTCCGCGTAGGTCGCTAGTTCCGGCACTGGATTGATCATGTCACCCAAGTGCATCACAAATTTTGGCGCGATCTGATTCAATTCGGCAACGACGCGGCGGGTTCGAGCATTAGCCAGCGCATTACAAGGATAGGACGAGGACGAGTAGTCCTCTTTTTGGTTGATATGCGTATCTGCGATGACAGCAAAGGTGAACAGATATTTTCCAGAGATTCCCAAATTTCTTACCTCTCTATCTCTGTTCCGCCTCCAGAGGCACAGTCAGTCGCATATCGTGAACATGAATGCCACCTCGCCGTTGTCCTTGTTCGGCTGAGCCAAATTTTTCAACAAAGACCGACGGAAACTCCCCCCCTCTTTTCCGGATCGGATGAAGAGCTGGCATTATTGAACCTCCCTCAAATTTGTGTGAATTCCGTTCATTCAGAGGGGACAGTTACGCCAAGGCGGCAATCAGAGTTGCCACCGGAGATTGAATGTCTTCCACACCTCGCCCAGCAACAAAAGTCAGCTTCGGGTCAAAGGTACGCGTTCGCGATGGCTCGGAGTCCGGGCCGATTACCGGCGGTTAACCGTCATTCAGCCGGCGCGGGGAGCGCATTGCGCAACTACGATCTTCAGCCCGCAGGGTGCATACTTGCTCGCACCACCCGAAACGTCACCGCCATCGGTGCGTGCGAGCACGCACCCTACTCCGCCTCGTGCCCGAACATATCCTCGATACCCCCGTCCTGATCTTCCGGCCGGTCTTCCTCCACATCCCCCGGCGGCGGCGTCGAGTCCAGCAGCCCGGCGGCGCGCAGTTCCTTGATGCCGGGCAGGTCGCCGGCGCTTTCCAGTCCGAAATGGCCGAGGAAGGCCGGCGTGGTGACAAAGGTTACCGGGCGGCCCGGGGTTTCGCGCCGCCGTCCCAGCCTGATCCATTCCAGATCGAGCAGGATATCGATGGTGCCGCGCGACAGCGAGACGCCGCGGATTTCCTCGATCTCGGCCCGGGTCGCCGGCTGGTGATAGGCGATGATCGCCAGG